>JBAXNR010000056.1:0-28239 GCA_037133675.1 Methylococcales bacterium | reverse complement strand
GTTCAAATGGCGAGTGCTTGGCACGTCAAGATTGCTATAGAAATCAAGAATTAAAACTAGGCAAAGCTCAACGAGCTAACAATAAAAAGCGCGTTAAAGCGATTCACGCCAAGATAAAAAACACTCGCAAAGACGCAATTCATAAGTTCACCAATAAGATAGTCAAAGAAAATAGTTTAATCATCGTTGGCAACGTCAGTAGCAAAAAATTAGCAAAAACCAAAATGGCTAAATCCGTTTTGGATGCAGGCTGGTTCATGCTGAAAACACAGCTTGAGTATAAGTCGATAGCGACGCAAGGCGTGTTTATAGAAGTCAACGAAAACTACACTACCCAAATGTGTTCGTGTTGCGGGCTAATATCCGCAAATAGTCCGAAAGGTAGAACAGGTTTGCGAATAAGAGAATGGACGTGTGCTGAGTGTGGCACTACGCATGATAGAGATATTAATGCAGCTAATAACATTCTCGCGCTTGGGCATAAGCGTCTAGCAGTAGGAATCCCCCTGCTTTAGCTGGGGGAGGATGTCAATGATTCCACGCGCATTTTGTTTGCTAACATTCTAATGCGCATCTACCCAGTTAAAAAGAGTTCCTAAATTAACAAAAGCCGTCATGCTGGCTGGGCTTGCTAACATCCAATTACGCGCCACCCCGCCAATGCTGGCTACTGGATTTTGGCAAAGTGTGTTGAAAGAATCGCTAATAACAGGTGCAGGTGGTAATTTCATACCGTCATCTTTTATATCGAGAGTATCCTCATCATCGTTAGCTAGTTTTTCGTGTTCCAAAGGCAAAAATATTGTCGATTGTTGCAATAAGCTTGTTTGTGACAACAAAAAATTTGAGTTAATAATATCAACCTGAATCACTGGCTCAATTGGAATAACAGGCGGTTCAACAATGGAGGCTTGAACAACAGGTGGAATCACTGTTAGTTCATTGATAGAGCCAGTATTATCAACAAAAAGATAGCCTAAGCTGCTGGCTAAACCGTTTAAGTAAGCCACATTGTAACTACCAATCGCACCTGTGAAATTATCAATACCAAACAGTGCTGAACCATTAATACCCGATGTGCTGACGGTATCGCCACCAATAAAACCTGTTAGGGTAGAGCCAAAATTAGCGGGTGTACCACCATAAGTTATGGTTTGACTGTTAGGAGTTACGGTCAACACAGGTGTCATGCCATAAAAAAACCAATTGCCTGAACTGGCATAGCTGGGTGTGATGCCTGTATAGGGTTGCGTGTAATGATTAAAATAAGCAAGCAAACCATTACGGTTATTGAGTCTAGGGTCAGTGGAATATATTAGCGCACGACCGCCGCCAGAAACATTGATCGCAGTGCTGCCGAATGTATTGGTGTAATTGCCACTACTGACAAGAACCAAATTTTTGCCTGAACCAATTGTGAGAATACCTGTCTGCGTGATGCCGTTACCAAAAATAGTTAAATCCGCTGAACTGGGTGCTGCCCAAGTGCCTACGTTAGTCAATCCAGTACCTGATTGATTGCCAATAGTGATGCTGGAAAAGCCGTTTGCAATAGTAGCTAATTCAGTCGCGTCGAGATTGAATGTCCCCGCTCCGCCAGCCAAGCCAATAGTGGTCGCAGAATTCACAGGTAACAAAAACAAGTTACCCGTACCCGTTAAAGAGGCAGTGGGACTCAGAAAAATGCTATCAGCCCCAGTCGTTGTGTCTGCTCTGAGAGTAACTGCCCCCGACTGCCCTCTATTACTAATATTGCTACCCGCATCCAAGAATAAGCCGAAGGTATTTAAGCTAGTGCCTGTCAGCAGTAAACCATTAGCGGAGGATAAGCTGGAAAGGGAAGTCGAGATACCATAGTTGTTAATTCCTGTACCTTCTCCAAACAATGTCATGCCGCCACCCGTATTCAGTAAAGCGGAAGCCAAGCCGATACCGCTGTTATTAGTTCCCGAAATTGAACCACCTACACCATGAATGTTTAGATTACTGGGGGTACTAAGCCTAGATGCTGTGCGAGCCGTGGGATCAACGCCTATATAAACGCCAGAATTTGCACTGCTTAGAGCATTACCATCCAGCGTCATCGTTCCACCGCTGTTAAGATCGGTGGAATAAAGTGCTATGCCACTGTTACCTGTGCCAGACCCTAATCCAATCAATGTCATGGCATCTGTGCTGCTCAATCGGCTACCGCCCAATGTGGAATTGTGGGCGAAAGCGGAGATGCCGTGGATGCCTGTTAGGTTCATGACACCCGCACTCAACAAGGTGGAAGCCAAACCGATACCTGAGCTATTAAATCCTGCACCACCAGTACCCGTAATGTTTAGCGTACTCGTGGCACTAAGGCTGGATGCAATGCCAGTAGTGGAATCGACTCCTATATAAACACCATAATTTAAATCAGTTCCACCTCCACCATTGCCATTTAGGGTCATAGCTCCAATACCACTGTTAAGCGTAGCGGAAAAAAGTCCTATGCCTATGTTACTCTGACCAGTCGCTAATGCCGCACCGTTGCCGTTCAACGCCATCACACCGCCCTGACTGAGCAAGCTGCTGTTGTCAACATTTATGCCACGATTGTTAGTGATGCCACTGCCACCCGTTCCCTGAAAGCTAATATTACCGCCCCCAGAATTGAGATTCAGAAAAAATATGTCAATACCATCATGCGCTGCTGCCGATGAGCCAGTTAATGGATCATTGATGCCTTGACCTTGCAGCCACATATTGCCGCCGCTGCTGTTAAGCGCGATGGAAGAGTTGCTGTTACCATTGAAAATGATGCCATTGCTTCTAAATTGGCTGGTCGCATCGTAACCAGTTGCTGCGAGGGAGCAACTCAAGGCAGTACAAGCACCTCCGCCCATAATGATATTGCCGCCGTTGGTACTGATACTCGAACCAGCCTGCATCTGGATGTTGCCTGCCCCGCTACTATCCGCATCGGCGTTAAGAATAACATTGAGTGCATTGCTGGTAGAACTGATACCGACACTACTGTTGATGATGATGGCGTTAGCTGCTGCTAAGGTCAATGTTGCACTTGTACCCAAGGTTTTAGCTATTGATGAATTTACCGTGATGTCACCTGCACTCGTGCCAGTTAGACCTGTGGTAATAGTAACGTTGCTTCCTGTGTTAAGTGCCGCTTCAATGTCCGTGGCAAGAATAGTGGAGTCTTGTGTGGGTGAAAATGGATTAGCAAACGGAGTGCCAATTGGTGATATATTGCCAATAATGACATTCCACGGATCAAGTAACCATAAGCCACTGTTACCGTGCGGCGAGGAAGCATCCACTTTAATATTATCGGTATTTAACCAATGCCCAGAAGTTTCAATACGACCACCGTCTCCACCATTTAACCCCCCTTTAGCAAGCAAAGTACCCTGAACGCGAGTAGCAGATGTTTCATCCTGAACATTTGACCACACAACCACAGTACCGCCTTTGCCGTTATCGGTCGCACTGGTATCGAGAACCGCGCCTTGTTTAACAACAGTCGTATTGGCTTGGCGTATGCTGGTATCGGAGTTTTTCCAGCTACCACCGACGAGAATATCACCCCCGCCTGACACCCCTGTCGCACTCAATTTAGCGGTACTGTCTATTAATATGTTGTCACCTGTAACCACTATCTTGCCGCCTGTTTTATTCACACCGTTACCGCTGGCATCGAGAGTACCGCTGACGTGTGTTATCCCCGTGTCACTCCTGTCGGCTGTTAGGTGGGTCGTACTGTTGACAGCAGTGGTTTTTGCAGTGTTGGATAACTTGGTTTTCGCGCTATGAAAATTTCCATTTACGCGAATCGTGCCGCCTTGTTCACCCGTCGCACTGAGTTTTCCTGAACTGTACACACTGTTAGCGGCTTCAATGTGGACTGTACCACCTGTGGTTTTGCCGTTGGCATGAGTATTAGCGGCGGTAGTTTGGATGATAGCATCACTGGCAGTTAGGGTGATTTTGCCGCCACTGCCCGTTGCTCCGTCTGCGTTAGTTGTGCCAGCGTCGAGAATCGCTTTAGCATTGACAGTGACTGTGCCGCCTGTTTTTCCTGAGGCATCCAGTGTTCCCGTTTGTACCACGGTATCAGCTTCGAGAATAATTTCACCGTTGCGTTCTACCATGCCTTGAGCGCGAACGATACCGTCTTGATTAATCACGGTATCCATTAGTTTCCCTGCGGCTTTGGCAGTCAGGACAACTCTGCCGCCGTCAGCTTGAATCGCGCCTTTGTTGGCGATTTGCGCATTTAACACTGCTTCGGAAACTTTGACTTCGACCAAACCATCGCCTTTAAAATCCAAATCAACAGTTTTACCTGCGGCGAGAACCGTTGTGCCTTTCGGGGTGTTAATCGACCCCGTATTAGTGACTTTTTCACCAATCAATGCCACCACGCCGCCTTCTGGGGTTTTTATCGTGCCGTGGTTTTCAACGCTACCTTTCGCACCGTCTTGGGCGAAGTGGTTTTTGCCCACCATAAAATCGGCATCGTTGATATTGTGTGTAGTGGCGACTAAACCACCGACATCCACTTGCGCATTTTTACCAAATACCACGCCATTGGGATTAACGATATACACTTGCCCGTTGGCTTTGATTTGCCCTTGAATTTGACTGGCATCTTGTCCGACTACCCGATTCAATAACGCGGCATTGGCATTGGGCTGTTGAATAGTGACGGTTTCATGTTGCTGGACGGAAAAATCTTGCCAATTAATAACCACTTTTTGGCTGGTTTGGTCGATTTGCATTTGATTGGCGTTAGGCGTACTCACAGTCGCTTGCCCTGCAACCAGTTGACTACCTGTCGGCAATGCCCACACAGGGTTTGAGCAGACCAGTAAACCTGTTGCTAATAACGGCGTGAATGACTGCCAGTCTTTTGTATTTTTACGGCGATTTGAAGAGCTTATTTCGGAGACAGCAACCCACGCGCCTAATGCCTCGTTCCAGATACTATGATAGGTGTGATCCATGATGGTAATGTTTTTGCGTGAAGGGTTACACTCGATGCTTACATAATAGTCAAATTTTTATTATCTGCGTTGGATGAGTGTTAAAAAGCGGGCAGTAGAATAGATACTCTGTTCAAAATCAAGCCTCAACGATAACAATAACCATGAATTCTACGAAATAGGGATGACATAAAAACGGGAGTTATCGAAAGGCTGGTTGTGTTTTAACATACCGTGGATAGCGTGTAATAACTTACGCATGACAGCACAGACCGCCTGTAAGGGCAGCTTACCGTTATCGACAATATGTTGGAAATAGACTTTGAAGAGTGGGTCATGTTCTTTGGCACTCAGAGCGGGCATAGTCAGAGCTGCGCGTAGTGCGCGTTGCCCGATTTGGCAAGGCGTATTTTTTTGTGAACGCTTTTATGCTTTTAACTTTGCCAAATACGATACGACACGCTACCTATGCACCTGTTAGTTACCACAGTTACCATTAAACCGCGTCCTGAAACTTGGCTTCGCCAAGCAGAAGAATACAGGGCAACCGTTCTTTTGGTCATTACCCTCTATTTACTACATGGGCTTAAAGACTAAACTATGTTGCGATTTCCCAGCTAACAAAGCAATGGGTAGTCCTTTTACCCAATAGCGTTGTTGGTCACGGTAATACGGTGATAAAGGATGTGCGGATTGCCCTGCTGGCGTGTGTAATATGCCTTCGTTTAAATGCGCAGGTGAAACCACCATGCGCTCACTGGCTCCAAAATTTGCACTGACCGTTCTAACGCAGCCCGCACAACCTGCTAATTCATCGTTAGGCATATCCAATAGCCAACTCAATAACGGCGAAATATCGGAAAATGGATGTTTCACTTGTGCTTTATTGACACTGCCCCATGTTATTTCAGAGAGTTTTTTGTCGGGGTATTTTGCTTTTATCTGTTCTACGGTTTGCGTTAATTGCGCCAAAATAAAGGCATTCCAATCGGCATAATGGCTATCAGGCAACAAAGCCGCTGGTTTTTCGGTCAACAAGGCTTGTAATGGTGTATCGATATACGTCCATGAATAATTAAAGTTGTTGTCCACTTGCTTACAAGCGGCTAAAAATGGGCTAAACACTGATTTTGCTAACTGCGCTCGAAACTTTACTAACACAGCAAACCCTAAGCTGTCGGTATTGGCTTTGCCATCCCATGCCAATAAGTAATCGCGTATTTCGTTGAGTTCAGGTTGTTGTGCTAGCCGTTCGGATGACAAAACCGCTAAGGCGAGCTGTTGATAAAAATGATAAAACTCGCTTTCGGTATCCAGTTGTAAGGCAAACAACGACGGTTCGTCATGGTGATGTAATTCGTTAAGCCGTTGGTTAATGCGATAGGCACGATAGCCGTTGGCAAATTGCCGACCAATAACGTAGGGGTATTGTTTATCAAAACGGCGATCATTTGCCGAGACTAATATACCTTCGTTTGGATTAATTTGTTTGGGTAATTCAGCCGCAGCAATATAACCTTGCCAACCGATTTTACCATTCGCCCACGAACGACTGACCGCACCGTCATTGCCATAACGGTTAGGAATTTTTCCTGTTAACGTCCACGCAATATGCCCATTATTATCGGCAAATAACATATTGAGTTGTGGGCTACCTGCTTGATTAACGGTGCTAACCGCTTGCTCTATGGTTCGCGCAGCTTCTAAATCCAGCAAACCCATATTAACGGCGTTGGCATCCAGCGCGACCCACTGTATCGCCACGGGTTTATTTAATAAGGTTTGCGTGGACACTGATCCCCAGATAGTTTGTTTTACGTTGAGGTGTTTAGTTTCTTCCCCTTTAACAGCAATGCTTTCAACGATAGTTTCAAACACCTGCCAATGATCACCCACTTTGTATTCATTGGCATTAGTGGGATTGAGTTCAAGACTGACTAAATCTAAAAAATCGCCTGATAAATTGGTGCTACCCCACGCCAGATAATTATTACTGCCCGCAATCAATAGCGGCAAGCCAGCTAACATCACGCCAACACTGTGTTCTGTGCCGACATTCATTTCATAACGATACCAAATCGTCGGCACTTTTAATCCAATGTGCATATCATTGGCTAAAATCGCCCTGCCATCATTGGTTTTTGCACCACTCACTGCCCACGCATTAGAACCTGCAAAAAAATCGTGGAGTTGTACTGCATCCGCTAACGGCGCAGGTGCAAACAAATTTTGCAAAGACTGAACAGGAATCGCTTGCGCAGGACGTGCGGAAGGCGCGTTATGGTGCAAGCTATCGGTAAATACATCGGTATCAGGTGTCAAAAAAGCCACCACGTCAGCGGGTAATGTTTTTTCCATCACCGTCAACATCCGTTCTTCCTCCTCAGACTTTGCGGTGAGCATATCGAACATACCCAATGCCACTAAAATACTGTCTTCAGCAGCCCACTGTTCAGGTTGATAACCGAGGACGGTAAATTCAAACGGTAAAGCTTTTGCGGTATGAATAAAGTCATTCACACCCTCACTGTAGGCTTGTAAATAGCGTTTATGTGCATCGGGAAGCTGGCTAACAACGGTTTTAGCAACACGGTTAAAACCATAAGTACGCGCTCGAATATCGCCATCTAGTGCGAGTGATCCGAACAATTCAGCTAATCTCCCCGCATTTTTGCGGCGCATTAAATCCATTTGAAATAACCGATCTTGCGCGTTGAGATACCCTAAACTGCGCACTGCATCAAGGCGGTTTGTCGCATGAATAGCAGGAATACCGTGTACATCGGTGGTGACGGTGACAGGCGCGGATAAGTTACTTAACGTTATTTCACCATCCAATTGTGCCGATGATTGTTGCAATAGCAAAAACACAGCCACTATGGCAACAATTACCACGCACAAACTTATTGATAATAAATAAAATAATCTACGTTTTAACATGGGTGTTGAGACGGGTAACTAATGTGAGTAATTTGACCCAAATTCAATGGTACAGAAACGACTGACTATCTGACACTGAGCCTATAAATTTCTTCTTGTATTCGGCTCAGTCCTCTCTCACGGAAATGTGGTTCTTGGTCATAAATATCCTCGCTGTACAGAAGTTTAACGTCGCACCAATTTCCATACAATGCAGACACTTCTGTTTCATGAACACTGAACGGTGGTCCTTGCATTTCATGTTGAAAATACTCGAAAGCAACCAATAGAATTTGCGTTCCTGTCCGTAGCAATTGGCGTATTTTCACGGTGTAATCTAGTCGCATATCAGGCGGTAATGCGACCAGTGAGGCTCTGTCATAAACAGCATTCACAGTAAACAAATCATTAGCAGTCAAATCAAAAAAATCACCGCAATAAATTCGTAGTTTATCAGTCTCGAATACCTTGAATTTATCTTGCTGAACAATTACCACTGGTAACTCGTTTTCGACAAAAAACGCTTCCACCGCTAAAGGACTCAGTTCTACACCAATAACCTGATACCCTTGATCGCGTAACCACAACATATCTTTGCTTTTACCACAAAATGGCACGAAAATCACACTGCCAGTCGGTTGATTTAATAGTGACCAGTTTTGTTTTAAATGGCGATTTGTTTGTGAGTTATGAAAGCCAATTTGATTAAGCTCCCAACGTTCTAACCAAAATTCTTGTTGCATAGATTTCCTCAATTAATGACCACCCACTTTTAGCGGGCGGGTTGATTATTATCGGTGGTTTGTGTATTCGTGTGGGTTAAAAGTGCCTGATGAACACGCGGATTATTCCTTGGTAGCTTCAACTGGAATGGTAAGCGTGACTTCATCGCTCACATTAGGCGCATACTTTCCCATATTAAATTCAGTCCGTTTGACTACTGTTGTGGCGTTAGCACCGCAAGCGTCTTTTTTCAGTATGGGGTGTGGCATACAGTGAAAAGAAGTGACCGTTAATATTACAGGTTTGGTAATACCTTTTAGCGTAAGAGTGCCATCAACAGCCACTAATTGATCACCATTGAATTGGAATGTATTAGAAATGAAGGTGGCGGTTGGATACTTAGCCGTATCTAGGAAATCTTCCCCCCGAATGTGTTCGTTGAACAAGGATGAACCTGTATTAACTGACGTGGTGTCAATTGTGACTTCGGCTGCCCCTGTTTTCGCTTGGCGATCAATGATGATTTTACCTGATGCCTTATCGAAACGGCTTAACTGCGTTGAATAGCCAAAATGATTATAAGAAAAACGCGGTAGAGTATGATTTTCGTCAATCGTGTAGGTTTCTGGTGCGGCTAGTGTTGCGGTTGAGAATAATGTAACTAATGATAATAGCGTAAGGCGTTTCATGGCAGTCTCCTATAGGTTAAGAATTTTTCAGTCTAGTCTGTTTCTAATGACATTAGATGTTTTAGTGAGTGTATCTTAGTTTTTATAATCCATATTCAATTAACTTTAAAACGGTCTGTTTCTGTTCAAATACATTCAAATATGCGGCAAAAACGCTTTGGCTTAAACCGAGTTTATGCCTAAAATTGGCAATTTTATGGGCAGTAAATTGGGTACAGGTGGCAAAAAATTGATGTCAAACTGCCTTAATGTCGTTTTATCAATAGCTCCAACTTCATACAAGTCTTTTGCCATTTCGCTGAGGGTGTTTTGGATATTAGTCATTTGAAAGCTCGATTTTGTTTTGCTATCAATCAACGTGTTGATTTGAACAGTGGATAAATTAAGGGTAGTGGATTAAACCTGTTATTTTTACTTTTGAGTATGACTACCAATCCTCTAAAGGACTGGTAGTCATTAATATCGCTAACCTACTACCGTCTTGTTTTCCATTCCTTCTGGCTACTTAGACTTCTTAGCTTACTTAACTGCCGCTTGCGCTTCTGCAATCAAATCATCTAATAATTTTACTGCTGTTTGTGCTTCTGCTTTGATTTCCAGCAAAAAATCTAATTCACTTTTAGAAATAGCACCATCCGCAAATATTTCTTTACGAAGAATTTCAACTTCTTTTTGTGTGATATGTCCATCTGCTAAAGCAAATGCTTTAGCTACTTTGCGCCATTCTGCCATTGTTATTACCTTAATAAGGATTTTTGAAATAAGCGCGATATTTCACGCTGTTTGTTTAGCTAAGGATAATAAATCCTTAGTGTTGTTCAGATTAACACAGTACAAATAGGCTTGCCAACTAACTGCTAAACCTTCATCAGTGATACCAGCAAGCAACCCACCAAAATGAAAAAATGTAGCCTTTCCCTCTGAGTGTGCATCACTGACTGCTGAACTATTACGCAAAACCTTACATGAGGAATTGAGCGCGGCATGATGAACCACTAAGCTATCACCACAACATAATCCTAAAGCCAGTCTAATCACTGGCTTTTTTACGCCTAAAACTATGCGGATTTTAGCGGCACAATTGCGGTTTTTTGTGGTGATTTTTTTAGATTAGTGCGCTATTTGAATTACTCACTAATTATATTTTTCAACAAACTGATTTTATTGATTATATTGTTTAAATATCCCTACCCACCCACAGATAGGCAATCAATAAAGCAAGCGCACAACAAAAGGCGGCAACCAAATAAACAAACTCAGGGCTTAACGATTCCCAACAATAACCTGCATAAAGACTGCCTAATAGTCCACCCAAACCAAAACTTAAACTGGTGTATAACGCCTGCCCCTTGCCTTGATGTTGTTCACCAAAATACTGATAGATTAAGTGCATAGCGGCAACATGAGTACCACCAAAGCTTGCTGCGTGTAGCAATTGTGCGCTAATTAAAAGCGGCAAATTATCTGCATAGTTGGCAATCAACCACCAGCGCAACACCGATAACAACAAACTAGATAATAAAACAGTGCGTAGAGAAAAGCGTTTTAACAGCCGCTTCATGTAAATGAATAAAACAATTTCCGCCAACACGCCATACGTCCACAATAGTCCAGTATCACTGGCGGAATAATGATAGTGCTTTAAATAAATCGAATAAAAAACATAGTAAGGTGAATGTGCTAGTTGTACCAATAAACTCACCAGCAAAAATGCTAACACTTCTGGTTTTTTTAAAATTTGCAGCATACCTATTGAATCAACATGACGAATGTTGCTTCTTTTTGCCTCAGGTATGATGAGACTTACTAGCCACATTAAGCACAATGTGCTGATAACCACCATTGGCAAACGATCAATACCCCAGCCATCCAATAACTGACCAACACCTAACACAGCAATAATAAAACCCACCGATCCCCACAGTCGAATTCGACTATAACGATGTGGTTCAGTTTTGACGTGTTGTAAAGTGACCGCTTCAAATTGTGGTAGTGCAGCATTCCAAAAAAAACTAAAACACAGTGTTATCCCCGCAAACCACACATAACCATGAAAAAATAAAAAACCTGCAAACAAAAAACCTGCAAAAAAAGCTGCAAGGCGAATAATGCGTAAACTTTTGCCAGTACGATCAGCAATCCAACCCCATAAATTAGGAGAAATTATTTTAGTGCTGATTAATAACGCAGACAATTCACCGATAGCATCCGCATTAAAACCAATATGTTTTAAATACAGACTCCAATAGGGAATAAAACTGCCTACGGTTGCAAAATAAAAGAAATAAAAACCTGATAATCGCCAGTAGGGTATGGTTATCACTTTAATATTAACTCCAACAGCGGTAGTGATGAATGGGGGGGGGGCTTTCATTTCAAAAAGCGCATCGCGATTATGGGTGCACTAACGCAAGGAAACAGGCTGACAAAAGGGCGAACTAAAAAAGACTGAGCAATTTGAGGTGATTACCCACGTTGAATTTAATAAGCGACCACAATTGACGCTGTCTTTGTCATCGTTAGTAGCTCAAGCTGGAGTTTACTGTATTATAATCTACATGAGTAGTGAATTAAATCTGTTGTTTTTACTTTTGAGAATGACTGCTAGTCATTAATATCGCCGATAATCAGGTTTAACCCACTACCATTTTATTGATGTTAGTATTTCAATACACTATCACGCGGCAGAATAATAACTATAATAATCAAGGAGTAAGTCAGTGAGAGATATTTTTCAGAGAATTGTTAATAATATGTTAGGGCAGTATGTCACGGTACTGCTGGTTTTAGGTGCGGTAAGTACAGTGACTTACCTTGTTCTTATTACCGACATTAAAAATCAGGAAGGTAATGCGCGGCTCGTTAAGATGAGTACCGAGCAGGGTCTTATGATTTCAGAGTTGAACAGTGCTTTGACACAAAAAGCCTACATCACTGATACAGCTACATTACATAAGCTCAATGCACGAATTCTTTCAACTGTTCTACAATTGGCGCAAGACCATGAGGCGTTAAAATCAGGCTATCGTTTCGTTAAAGAAAAAGAACGCTTAGTTCAAGCACGCGGCGAATTATCGCCAGAATTAAAAGCTATCTATTTTAATGGTTCACGGTCAGTCGATAGCTTAATGCACTCTTATCTAGCTCTTGTCCGCGACCTTCAACGAATGCCTGTCGATACGCTTAAACTGGATAACGAAGAACTTAATAAATTGCTGTTCACTATATCCCCCACGTTGTTAGAAGGACTGGACAGAGCCAGTTTATTACAGCAACGGCAAAGTGAATATATGCTAAGTAGCACGGTCAACACCCAGACGCTAACATTCACACTATCAATAACCACGTTGTTGTTGGTGGGAATGCTATTGTTACAGCCGATGGTGGCACGATTAAAAGACAATGCTTTGAAAATGAAACAAGAAAAAGCCTTTGCTGATAACGTTATTAATACCACCCAAGCGTTGATTATCGGTGTTGATAACCGTGGCAAAGTGGTGCTTTTTAATCATTATGCAGAAGAAAATAGCGGTTGGTCAGAAGAAGAAGTCAAAGGGAAAAACTTTTTCGAACAGTTTATTCCTGAAAAAGATCAAGAAGAATTGCTCACTTTATTTACTGACATGATGTCAGGGAGAGTTGAGTATGCCGATGATGTTGAAACAAAAATGATGGTTAGTACCAACGATTTGCTCAATATCATCTGGAGTCCGACGGTTATTAAAGAGGCGAAATCGGCAAAACCGATTATGTTTTTAGCCACAGGATTGGACATTACCGAACGCAAAGAAGCGGAACAAAAAGTTAAAAAAGCCAATGCCGAATTAGCCCAATTAACCAGTCGTTTACAAGGCGAAGTCAATTTAGCGGCGACCTTGCAACGCTCTATTCTGCCGCCACCGCGTATTGATTTACCAGGTGTTCAAGGTAAGGCAAGCCTATTAACCTCCAGTGAAGTAGGGGGTGATTATTATGATTATTATAAAGTTGCAGGTCATCACAGTGTTTTGTTGATTGGTGATGTCAGTGGTCATGGTGTGGCAGCAGGTACAATGGTGAGCGCGGCAAAAGCAGGTGTTTATCCGCTGATTCATGAAGGCATTACGTCGCCTATCGAAATTCTTAACTCGCTCAATACCACCATGCTGGCGACTGCCCAACAATCGTTGTTAATGACGATGGCGTGTTTAAGTTTAGATGCTCGCACAGGTAAATTGATTTTTGCTAATGCAGGTCATGTGTTGCCGTATTTACTGCGCCATAAAGCACAATACTGGGAAATGCTAGAAGCGTCTGGTTTACCCTTAGGTAAAAGTATTGATTCAGATTATTCAGCCACCGCAATTGAATTAACCCTCGAAGTCGGCGACCGCTTATTTTTATATACTGATGGTCTGGCTGAGGAAGAATCGCCTTCAGGTGAAGCCTTTGGTTATGATCGTCTGGAAGCATTGCTTAATGCTAACGTTGATGCAGAACCCGAAACCTTACATGACATTATGATGGATGCACTACGCATTCATTGTCGAGGTACGGCTTACACCGATGACGTGACTATCGTTGTCGTTACCCACAGCGACCGTGTGATACAAGCCGCTGCTGTGAATGAAGTCAGTGATATTATTCGTATCTCAGAAAGTTTTTATCGTCAGGGCGATCATCCCATTCCGCGTATTTCTAAAGAATATGTGGTGTTTTTAGCCGAACATGGCTATGCCGATTTATTGACGCGTTTTAGTCAAGATGGGATTTGTCGAATTTTGCCTAGACACAATGATTTTTGTAAAAAATTGGGCTGGGAACATTTGCTCAATCAACATCATGAAACGCCCAATGATGACTTATATGTACTGATTCCAGAAATGCCAGAGTATCGCCAATTTCAATTGACCCATACCGAAGACAAGCTTTTCATTATGGAAGAAATTCAATCATGGTTAAGCGATCATCCGCATTTACCCAGCGACCATGTCGAAGCCTTGATGATTATTCTCGATGAAATGACTGAAAATAGCTTATATGCTGCACCGCGAGATGGTAAAGGCGTGGCATATTACGTTAAAGGCGAATCCAGAGAATTATCTGAACATGAAGAAGTGCGTATCGATATTGCTGTGACAGCTGATATTTTAGGCTTGATGATTACTGACAACTGGGGAACGCTCATGCCCAGCGTATTCCTGAAAAATATTTCACGCGCAATGGATGAAGGTGTTGAGGCAGGCGTAGGTGGTGCTGGTTTATATATGATGTGGCGGTTATCTGATTATTTACAAATTCGTGTTCATCCACAACAACGCACTCAAGTCACCACTTTATGGGACATTAACGGTATTATTGATATGAATGTGGATTCAGGTGTTCAATTTCTTTATCACAGCGAGTATGAAGCCACTTATCAGAGCAGAGCATAACTATGACAACTACTTTTACTATTAACGCCATCACTGGCAAAGACTACCATTACGACTTTGTTGGCTCAATTGATGCTCACAGTGCAGCTACCTTAGAAGCATTATCTGATATACCCGCTGAATCATATGTCTTGCTGGACTTCAGTAAAGTTGAGCGCGTCAACTCGATGGGCTTATCCCTATTATTAAAATTATTTGAACAGTGGGAAGGTAATCGTATTCGCGTAGAGGTGCAGAACTTAAACCGCATGGTAAATATGCTGTTTAAAATCACAGGATTAGGGCGTTTTGTACTCACAGAAGGACAAACAACCACCGCAGGTGCTGAATCATCGCTCGTTAATCCAGAACCACCGCGCCATAGCGAACACGATACGACTCAAGCTCACGCAAAAGTTACCAATGAGAAACTGCATTTTGTTGCCAGTCTGCAATCTGGACAGCAACTCACAGGCTGGTATTTACTGAATACTTATTTACAACGGCGTTTAACCAGAGCCATTCATTTTGAACAATCGGTCGATACGCCTGATCCTAGCACCACTGATTTGTTGTTTGCCAAACCGTTTGAAGCCTGTTTGATGATTAAAAAACATGGCTTTATTCCTCTGATGCGCCCCATCGCGGAAGTGGATGAAGTAGTTATTCTCACGCGGGCAGATGATAAGCGCAGTTTAAGTGATTACGAAGGTGTGACTGTTGGCACAGCAAGCGAAGGTAGTTTTGTTTATCTATTAGGGCGTTTTTTATGTGACGAAAGCGGCGTAGACTCATCAAAATTCACCTTTGATTTTTCGGGCAATGAAATAAAAGCCTTGCAATCGCTCATTCGCAAAAAATGCGATTTATTGTTTATGCTGAAAAAGACCTATGAAGGATTATCTTCATTCAGTCATAGCAATGTCCGAAAATTAGACGAAAGCGTTACTGATTTTGCCTGTCATCTGTTTTGTGTTGCTCCGCATTTAAAAAATGAAAGTCAGGCACTGATTGATGTGTTAATGGCGATGGAAAATGATGAGCAAGGCAAAGAAATTCTAAAAGATATTCAAATCCAAGGCTGGCAAAAACCCGAAGCAGGTGAATTAAAAATGCTACAAATGGTTTATGAGCGATACGCTAAATAATCTTTTTTAAATTAGATAGGCGCGAATATGTCGCGCCTATCTAACTAATAAATAAACCGAGGTTTTAAAAACCTCGGTGCTTGTGATTAACGCGTATTCATCAAGTCAATAAAGTCATCGAATAACGCTTCGACATCGTGTGGACCAGGACTGGCTTCTGGGTGTCCTTGAAAGCTGAACGCGGGGTAATCAGTGAATTTAATACCTTGCAAGCTACCATCAAATAATGAACGGTAAGTGGCGATAACATTGGCTGGTAAACTAGCTTCATTGACTGCAAAACCGTGGTTTTGACTGCTAATCATCACCCGACCTGTAGCGATTTCCTGCACAGGATGATTCGCGCCATGATGTCCGAATTTCATTTTTTCAGTTTTCGCACCACTGGCAAGAGCTAATAATTGATGCCCTAAACAAATCCCAAACACAGGGATTCTCGTTGCCACGATGGTTTTGATCGCTTCAATAGCATAAGTACAAGGTTCAGGATCGCCAGGTCCATTGGATAAAAATACCCCGTCTGGATTCATTGCGAGAACCTCAGCCGCTGAAGTTTGCGCTGGAACAACAGTGACACGACAACCTCGATTGACGAGCAATCTTAGAATATTACGTTTAATACCGAAGTCGAATGCGACAACGTGCTTGCTTAGGTTTTCGCCTTCTTGGTGAGCGTTGCGCAAATCCCAAGTATTTTCTGTCCACTGATATGATTCAGTCACGCTGACAACTTTGGCTAAATCCATGCCTTTTAAACCTGCAAAACCATCAATGGCAGTGGTTGCAGTTTCCACATTCGCTGCGTTACCTGCCATGATACAGCCGCGTTGTGCGCCTTTATCACGCAAGATGCGCGTTAATTTACGCGTATCGATTTCAGCAATCGCTACCACGTTATTATCAATCAGATATTGTTGCAACGTTTTTTCTGACCGCCAGTTACTCGCCATTAACGGTAAATCTCTAATCACTAAACCACTAGCAAACACCGCTCTGGATTCATCATCTTCGCTGGTTGTCCCTGTATTGCCGATATGCGGATAAGTTAACGTGATAATTTGTTGGCAATAAGAAGGATCACTTAAGATTTCCTGATAGCCTGTCATAGCGGTATTAAATACCACTTCGCCGACAGAACAACCGTCTGCCCCTATCGATACGCCGTGAAATACGGTGCCATCTTCTAGCACTAATAATGCGGATTTAGTCAAACACGTCACCTCTAATGTACAAAACGGGATGACCCTGTGTGGATTCATCCCGCTATAAAAAATCTAATTGCACCACTATACAAAATTATGCCGCTTTGGTCATTAACAATTTTTCGCTACACGCTCACCTCAACCCGACCCTAGCGAGATTATTTGCAACTCAGCCAATTTATTGAAGTTCTTATACGCATCTAAAGGCTGATTTTTCCATCTCTCTTTAATCAGTAATCAACACTTGCGAAGTTTTAAAAAACGGTGGTAGCTGAAACCCATCATTAATGCTGATTATGGTTGGCAATATAAAGCGTCAGCACAAAATATTCGTCGGCGATTCCAGCTTTGCCATGACAAACTGACGTATCATGTAGGAATTGAGGGGTTTGCCTGCTATGTCAAAAACACACCCTTCGTTTCGCGCCTTGATGATTTCATCGAGGTGTTCTTTGATAAAAGCGGTGATTATAAAAACAGGAATAGTTGGATCTATTTTTTGCAAGCGTTTAAGCGTTTCCACGCCGCTAATCCCTGACATTTTAAAATCTAGGAATATCAGATCAGGACGTTTAAGCTTAACGGAATTGATTCCATCCAAGCCATTTGAGACCACCTCTACAATGTACTGCATATCCAATGCAAGACAGTAAGCATCACGCACAGACTCTTCATCATCAATCACTAAAATATATTTTGTCACTTTAACTTCTCTCAACTATGTGGTTTGATGTGCCGAATTTTAAATTAAATTGGTGAATTCATCCAGCGTATCATCGTATTTTTTAGTCTAACATAACCGCTAAATAATCTTGCTCCTTTTTACTGAAGGATGCGGCAGTATGGGTAAACTAAGTTTAAAACACGCGCCCTGTGTGGACTCGACCAATTCCAGTTTGCCATCGATTGCGTCTATCAATTGCTTTGACATTGCTAATCCTAGCCCTGTCCCTTCGCCTAGTGGTTTGGTGGTAAAAAATGGGTCAAAAATCTTGTGTCGAATGTCGATTGGTACGCCAGTGCCATTATCGCGTATCAATAACTCCATGCTGTCATTCTCCATTTGTCGCGCCATAATCTGCAATTCGCGTGGCTTGGCGACATTTTTCAGACCGTAAACCGCATTAACCAGCAAGTTGAGCAAAATTTGCTCCAAGGAATCAGCATTAATCCTAAGTTGCGGAAAGTCTTCTGGCACATCCACTTGCAAGGTGATTTCAGCTTTTTTAAGGTCGTCTTCGATTAAGGTCAAGACACAGTTTAGCGTACTTGATAAGTCACAAAGTGGAAATTCCGAATAAGGGTGGTGCGCAAAAGTCAACATACGGTTTACCAGTCTGGCTATTCGATTGGCTTCTTTCAATGCTTTACCCAGTATTTCATGCGGACGACCTTCTTCGATGTGTTCAAGTGCATACTCAATGTAGTTAATGACCCCCATCAACGGATTATTAATCTCATGGGCAACGCCGCCCACCAGCATACCCATAGCAGCCATTTTCTCCTGCTGCCTCTGCTTATCCAGTGAGTGCAGCAACTTTTCTTCTGTGGATTTAAGCAAGCTCATATCGTTGAAAGTGGCAACATAATTAGTAAGAATACCTTTTAAGTCTTTAACCGCCGTGATAACCAGATATTGAGGATAAATTTCACCATTCTTGCGATGATTCCAGATTTCTCCTTCCCAAGCACCCTCACCACTGATGCGCTGCCACATTGCCGCATAAAAGTCCAGATTATGTCGTCCTGATCTGAACAGATGTGGCGTTTGGTTTTGCACCTCTTGCAGCGTGTATCCAGTAATGCGAGTGAACGCCGTGTTTACGCGTAAAATATATTTATCCGCATCGGTAATAAACATACCTTCCTGCGCTTCAAAAATAGTAGCGGCTAACATTCGTTCTTGTTCTATCAATTTGCGCTCAGTGATGTCTTCAACTACCCCAATCATTTGTATGGGCTGTGCCTTTTCATCATAAAAGGTACGCCCGCGTGCATTAATCCAATGCACAGATTGATCCTTCTGGATAATTCGGCATTCGAATAATAATGTACCCGTGTGCTTGGCTTCCTTAAAAGATGAAATAACGAGATTGTGATCTTCAGGTATCACATGATGTAAAACTTTTGTTAAACCCCACTGCGGTTGCAGTGACTCATAGCCGAAAATTTGATCGTGTTTTAATGAACGCCACGCCGTATCATGAAGCAAATCTAAGTCCCATATCCCTATTTCATTGACTGCTATCGCTGTATTGAAGCGACTGGTGAGTATTCTTAGTTCATTCTCAATCATCTTCATCTTGTGAATGTCGGTGCAAGTGCCAAACCATTTGTACGTTTTGCCCTCCGTATCCAGCACAGGTACGCCACGCACCAGCCACCAGCGATATTCGCCATCGGCGCGGCGTAATCTTAATTCTATCGAATAAACGGCATTATTATTAAGCGCGTTCTGCCAAGCATCCCAAGCACGTTGCTGATCATCGGGGTGAATAGGTTTATTCCAATCGTGACCGTGGCTTTCTTCTGGTGTTAAGCCTGTGTAGTCCATCCATTGCTGATTGTAAAAAATGTTCCAGCCATCCGCACGGGTAATCCAGACAATTTGTGGCATCGCTTCAGCCAGTAAGCGAAACTCTTTTTCACTCTCAGTTAGTGCGATTTCAGCTAACTTGTGTTGGGTAATGTCGCGTCCAACCGCTTGAATTTCTAATAACACGCCCTGTTCATCATAGAAAGCCCGATTAACGAATTGTCCCCAGCGTATTGAGCCATCGCCAGCAATTAAGCGGTTTTCGATGCTCGTAATAGGATTTGACGGCGACAGACTGTTCAGACTATCGTTGACACTTTGTACATCATCAGGATAGACAAAAGGATTCCATTTATGCCCAATTAATTGTTCGCGGGATTTACCAAAAAAACGACCAAACGCATCGTTGACATAGATCAACGTGTTATCTGCCTTAAAACGGCAGATGATTTCGGTTTGATCTTCCAGTACGCTCTGATAATAGTGTTCGCTTTGCTTTAACAAAGCTAAGGCGCGTTGCATCTTGCTTATAATAAACCCAATGACAGCGGCTGCAATTAAAAACGAGATGATTGTAATTACGCTTGATTCAAAAGAGACAAAAGGCTTGATAAATAGATAATATCCAGTGATTACACTGAGAATCGAAAAAAAAACGCCTGCGCCTATGCCACACAGATAGAAGGTGACAACCATAGTGGGGTAAAAAAGCATAAACGGTAAACCCACTTCGACTGGCGCGATTTTCAATCTCACAAACAGCGCGATGACAAAAAAAGCGAACGCAACCGCGTAGCACTTAGCAGACGAGCATTTAGAGGGTATTGGTTCAATGTTTGTCATTATTCTGCCGTGATTAAGTTTTTCGGATACTCAACTAGAGCTAACGCACAATAAAATGATATAAATAGCTGTTCAAAAGTCTTTTAACAAAATTGTAAACAGACCTAACCGTTCACGCTTCGACAAGCTTCAAACCCGTCATTCTGGCATGGATGCTGGAATGACGGCGTTTTTTAGCTGAATGGTGAAATTTTCACAATCTCAAAGGCTTCACGACTTACGCACCATCACGCTACGCCCTTTAATCTTGCCATTTTTTAAACACGCTAAGGCTTTATCAACGCTGTCACGCGCAATTGCTACATAAGCATGAGCATCAAAAATATCAATTTTACCGACTTCACTACCTGCAATACCGCCCTCACCTGTCAACGCGCCCAATATATCACCTGCACGAATTTTATTTCTGCGCCCGTCATCCAGCCATAAAGTTACCATGGGTGGCTGAAAACGCTCTTCATAACTAAGTTGAAACGGGGCGACTTCATCCCAAACACTGGTAGAATTTTGATAATCTTCAATCGCTTTGACGCGGGGTAATTCTGCTTCGATGCACAAACTCAACGCCAGCCCATTTTTACCAGCGCGTCCTGTACGTCCAATTCGATGCACATAAATTTCTGCATCCCACGGTAGTTCGTAATTAATCACCGCTTGCAAATCCGTAATATCCAAACCACGCGCAGCAACATCAGTGGCGACTAAAATCGAACAACTTTTATTAGCAAATTTAACTAAAATTTGATCGCGGTGTTTTTGTTCTAAATCGCCGTGTAGGGCTTGGACAGAAAAGCCGCTATTTTCCAACGCGCTCGCCACATCATGACAATCACGTTTTGTATTACAAAAAACCACCGTTGATTCAGGGCGATGATAGGCTAATAAATAACCCAGCGCGTTTAGTCTATGACCTTTAGTAGTGTTATAAAAACGTTGTTCGATGCCACTGTCATGATGGCTGTGTTCAATGCTGATAGTCATCGGCTTGAATTGAAATTCCTGACTCATGGCGCGAATCTGGTCTGAATAAGTCGCAGAAAACAACAGCGTTTGTCTATGATTAGGTGTGTAAGAAATAACATCTTTTACCGCTTCCTCAAAACCCATGTCCAGCAGTCGGTCGGCTTCATCCAACACCAACATTTTAAGATTGCTCAAGCGCAAACTGCGTTTACGCAAATGTTCTTGTAATCGACCTGGTGTTCCCACCACGATATGCACGCCGTGTTCCAATGAACCCAATTGCGGGCCAAACGGTACACCGCCACACAAGGATAATACTTTAATATTTTGGGTGAATCGCGCTAAGCGGCGAATTTCTTTGCAGACTTGATCCGCTAATTCGCGAGTCGGACAAACCACTAAGGCTTGGACTCTAAAGCTACTAATATCTAAGCGCGATAATAAGCCGATGCCAAAGGCGGCAGTTTTGCCACTGCCTGTTTTCGCTTGGGCAATTACATCCTTGCCTTCGAGAATATGCGGGAGACTTTCGACTTGAATCGGTGTCATCTCGGTGTAACCCAAGGATTCAATGTTTTCAAGCAGGGCGGGTTTTAACGGTAAAACGGAAAATTTAACGGAGGGCATTAACAGACTCTTTAAAAATCAACACGAATACTAGCGCAGTGCCAGCATTGCAATGGACAATGATAACAGAATAACGTCAATTCGTTATTTGCTGCTTGATTGGTTGGCACAAAATACCTGTTTGTAAGTCGTCTAAAGCGTGGCGGGTACTGCTAGTATTCAGTTTATAGTACAATCCGCTATTGAAATACAGATTGTAAAGAACGCAAGCCTCCATCACCCGATAGTTTATTCTTTGCTGACCTGTAAAAACGATTACTTTCTAAAAATACTTACTGTTGGAGAACCAAGCATGAAAACGATGGACGATAGAGATGGCGTTATTTGGATGGATGGTAAATGGGTTGAGTGGCGTGAAGCCAAAGTTCATGTACTTACGCATACTCTGCATTACGGTATGGGGGTTTTTGAAGGGATTCGCGCCTATAAAACTGAGCAAGGCACCGCTATTTTTAGACTGCAAGACCATACTGACCGCTTGTTTCGCTCTGCACAAATTATGAACATAAAAATTCCTTTTACAAAGAATGAATTGAATGTCGCACATAAAGGCGCGATTTCAGAAAATGGTCTGAGCAGTGCCTATATTCGTAGTATGTGTTTTTATGGATCAGAAGGCATGGGGCTACGCGCTGATAATTTAAAAGTTCACGTCATGGTTGCCGCGTGGCCGTGGGGTGCGTATTTAGGTCAAGAAAGTATCGAAAAAGGCATTCGTATTCGCACCTCTTCTTATACTCGCAGTGCGGTCAACAGCACCATGTGCAAAGCCAAAGCCAACGGTAACTACATCAATTCCATGCTGGCATTACAAGAAGCTCTCGCTAATGGCTACGATGAAGCCCTTATGTTAGATCAACAAGGCTTTGTCGCCGAAGGCAGTGCCGAAAATTTCTTTATCGTCCGTAATGGTAAGATTTACACCCCAGAAACTACCTCGGCGTTAGAAGGTATTACCCGCGATACCGTCATCACTATTGCCAGAGAACAAGGCTTTGAAGTGATTGAAAAACGCATTACCCGCGATGATGTGTATGTTGCCGATGAAGCGTTCTTTACAGGTTCAGCCGCAGAAGTCACACCGATTAGAGAATTAGATGGTCGCGTGATTGGCTGTGGTAGTCGTGGCGTTGTCACTGAAAAATTACAATCATTGTATTTTGATTACGTTTATGGTCGTAGAGACGATCATGCTGAATGGTTAACTTACGTTAGTTAATAACAAACCCCCATCACTCGTTCTCATGTAGCGTGAGAACGAAAAAACCTTTAACGTGAGGAAAACAGTATGAGTTATATCATCACCCTAACTACCCTCGACGGTAAGAAAATCGACTTTACTTGTAAGTCAGAACAAACGGTTCAAGATGCAGCGAAAGCGGCTGGTTTTTTTCTGCCTGCCGTCTGTAAAGCAGGCAGTTGTGGCACTTGCTTGGCTCGTTGTACCAAAGGCGATTACCATTTGGATAATTACAACCCGTCTTTATTATCTGAAAATGCACGCGAACACGGCGACGTATTATTATGTTGTACGCATCCAGACAGTGATTTACAACTCACTACCCCTTATAAAGCCTCGCAAATTCAAAGTAATAAAGACACGCCCCGCACCGCTGAAATTGTCAGCATAGAATTAATAGCTGAACGCACTATGCGTTTAGTTTTGCAATTATTGCCTGACCAACAACAGTGTGGCGTATTTGAATTTGAATCAGGTCAATTTGTAGAATTGGACGTGTTTGAGTTGAATCTAAAACGCGCTTACTCAATGAGTAATATCCCGAATTTGGAAGGTAGATTAGAATTTTTAATTCGCCTGCAACCACAGGGACAATTTTCAACTTATTTGCAGCACACGGCACAAATTGGCTACCGTTTAAAAGTATCAGCGGCATCGGGTAATTTCGGTGTGCAAGAACAAAGTTTAAGTCCGCGTTGTTTTGTTGCTGGCGGCACGGGATTAGCTCCATTTTTATCCATCTTACAACGTATGGTAGACAGGGGCGAAGATCATCCCACGCAGTTATTTTTGGGCGTGAATAATGAACAGGAAATATTCTGTCAGCAAGAATTAGCAACCTTAAAACAAGCCATTCCACACCTTCAAGTTGAAATTTGTGTATGGCAACCGTCTGACACTTGGATAGGTTTTCGTGGCACACCTGTTGATGCGTTACGCGCTTATTTAGCAAGCACTGAACTATTACCCGATGTTTTTTTATGTGGCCCACCGTTATTAGTAGAAGCCGCAACCCAAGTAGCAATAGACGCAGGTGTTAATCCAGAACGAATTTTTTGTGAACGCTTTGCTTAGTTATACTTCAATTTTGTAGATTGGGTTGAGGTACGAAACCCAACATTAATGTGAGATATGTTGGGTTCTACCCAACCTACGCGCTACGCGCCAGTACTGCATTCCCACGCGGCGCGTGGGAATGATCTGTGCATATTTTTCAAGCATCCTTTGTCGAACTTCGCCTTTTCGATTATATAACCGTGCATCAGTGCTAATAATGCTAAAATTCTCCGTTTATAAATTGCTGTACAAGGAAAAACATGAGTCAAATTACGATTGAACACAACCCAAGCGAAGAGCGTTTATTAGAATTGGGCGTTGCTAACTGGGAGATTTGGGAAAAAGAAGTGTCTACCTTTCCGATTGATTTTGATGAGACAGAAACGGCTTATATTCTGGAAGGCGAGATTATTGTCACACCTGTTGGTGGTGAGCCTGTACGGATTTTACCTCATGATTTAGTGGTGTTTCATGCTGGCTTAGATAGCCATTGGGAAGTGGTTAAGCCATTGCGTAAGCATTATAGCTACGATTAAACGGCGGTTTTTGAATCATAAAAGGCATCTTCGGATGCCTTTTTTATGTGTGATGATCCTACGATAACAATATTCTCTCTACCCGTAGTAAGTCTTCTGCGGTATCAACACCCGCTTCTGGAGTTTTATCGACCACTTTGACTAGCACTTTATCACCATGCCAGAGGATTCTTAGTTGTTCAAGGGATTCAATTGCTTCTAGGGGTGATGCTTGCCATGAACAGTAGCGGTTTAAAAAATCAACGGTGTAGGCATACATTCCAATGTGGCGAAAATACGTTGTAGAGACGCGATTAATCGCGTCTCTACAGTGTGGAATAGTGGCACGGCTGAAATACAATGCGTAGTCGTTTTTATCCAGTACCACTTTAACGGCATTGGGATTGAAAATTTCGTCTTCGTGCAAAATTTTTGCCGCTAAGGTGGCAATCCCAGCTTGCTGTTGTGCGGCTAATGCGAAAGCGACTTCACGAATGTAATCAGGCGGAATCAGTGGTTCATCGCCTTGTAAATTGACGATAATATCATCACCTGCCCAGCTACAAAGTTGCGCCACTTCTGCAATTCTTTCTGTGCCGCTTTGATGATCTGCACGCGTCATGACGGCTTTTATACCCAGCTCAGTGACCGTCTGAAAAATGCGTGAATCATCGGTAGCAACGATGATGTCTTCTGCCCCTGCTTGAGCTGCTCGTTCGCAAACATGGGCAATCATAGGTTTGCCCGCAATGTTTAATAAGGGTTTACCGTGTAAGCGCGTGGACGCATAACGGGCAGGAATAACAACTTTAAACGCAGTGTTCATTTTAACGCGTCATATTCTTCGAGACTGATACGGCGTGCTTCGTCTTCTAGCATCACGGGAATATCATCACGAATGGGGAAAGCCAGTCTGTCAGCTTTGCAAATTAGTTCTTGTTGGACATTGTTGTAACGCAATGGGCTTTTGCATAAAGGGCAAGCCATAATGTCTAGCTGTTTTTTATCTATCATATTTTTCTCTTTAGTAAAGATAGGAATTGTTCGGTAAACTTGGTTTCTGGTATGGCGGTGACAGGCACAAACCAATGTTGTTGAGTAGCAAATTCGGTACATTTAACCGCATCTTTTTCAGTCATTAACACGGTTTCTTTAAAATTAATATCGCGTGACTCAAAGACATGATGATCTGGGAAACTGTGTGCAGTAAAGTTTAGTCCTTCTGCGGTGAGCAGTTTAAAAAATCGCTCTGGATTGCCGATACCTGCCAATGCGTGTAATTTGGCTTCGGTTGCAAATGAGGACAGCGGTTTTTGTTCGCCTGTGACCATATTCACAGCGGTGTCGCCTGTGATGTGCATTTCAACTTCGTTGGCTTCGGTTCTTTTGCCGTTGACAACAATAAAATCAACGCTATTTAAACGGGTGATGGGTTCGCGTAATGGCCCTGCGGGTAAGCAATAGCTGTTGCCAAACCGCCGTTCACCGTCAATCACCGCAATTTCTATATCACGGTGTAGCGCGTAATGTTGTAAACCGTCATCGGATAGAATGACGTTGCAGTCAGCGTGTTCCAGTAACAGTTTACCCGCCTCAACACGCAAGGGTGCAACCGCTATAGGACAATCTGTTTGTTTGGCGATTAATATCGCTTCATCACCCACTTGTTTGGGGTCGCTGTTGATTGTAACAATGTGGGCTAATTTGTCGCCACCATAACCACGACTGATAATACCTAATTTGAAACCCTCGGCTGTTAGCAGTTTGGCTAGAGCAATAATTAACGGCGTTTTACCCGTACCGCCTACGGTGATATTACCAACTACAATCACAGGAACAGGTAAACGTTGAGTTTTTAATACCCCAATACGGTATAAAAATTTTCTAAAACGCACTATATCAGCGAATAAAAACCCCCATGGCATAATCCATGTGCCGATAATAATGTCTTTGTACCAGATGTCAGTAAGCTTTCGCGTCAGGGTTTTTTTCATGGTTTGCTAGTAGGTTTTTGGGCTGCAAAGGTGATACGGGTAAAACCTTCATTACTCGCCGCTTCTAAAGCGGTAATCACAGCCTGATGCGGGGTTTTACCGTCAGCATTAATAATAAAGGGAATCGTATTTTTGTTAGTCGATAGCTTGTGCAGTTCTTGTTTTAGCGTGTCTATTTTTTGATCTGCAACAGGGTGTGTGACATTATCTTCACCTGTGAGTGAATAAACACCGTTAGCATCAATAGTTAGCGTCACCAGTTTAGGATGATTTTCAGTGGACACACCGCTGGCTTCGGGTAGTTTTATTTTAACTTCAGTATTGCGATTAAAAGTTGTGGATACCATGAAAAACAGCAATAACACAAACAGCACGTCAATCATGGAAATCAGAGTAATATCCAAATTTTGTCTTTTTTTACGTTGCAAGCGCATTAAGATACCTCGCGGTCGCCATGTAAAATATCGATAAGACCAAGGGCTTCATCTTCCATCGCAATCACATATTCATCCACTAAGCGTTCAAAGTGACGATGAAAAATTAAGCTAGGAATTGCAACCGTTAAACCTGCCGCTGTGGTAATCAACGCCACTGAAATACCGCCTGCCAACATATTAGGATCTCCTGAACCATGTGCCATTAAGGATGCAAAAATATCAATCATACCAAACACTGTGCCTAATAAGCCCAGTAGCGGACTGACAGCAGCAATAGTTCCTAAGGTATTGAGATAGCGTTCTAAATCATGAATGACTTTACGCCCAGTTTCCTCAATACTTTCTTTCATGAATTTTCTGCCGTGATGACTGTTAATCAATCCAGCCGCTAAAATACAACCTAACGGCGAACTACTTTTTAACTGTTTCAATGCGGTAGCGGTCATTTTTTGCTCGCGGTATAACCGCCAAACGTATGGCACTAAATCGGGTGGCAAGACTTTTTTTCTTTGCAAAGACCAAAAGCGTTCAATAGTAATCGCCATTGAAGCAATAGAACACAGGATAATCGGTAGCATCATCCAGCCACCACTTTTTATAATTTCAAACACAGTTTTTCTCAAAAAAATTAACACTGTGCTTATTTTAACTCAATGCCGATTGCTTTTGAGTATTTTCCCTGCCCATTCACAGATATACAATGATTGACAATGCAAAAACCACAACAAGCCCATACCAATAAGTTAACAATACGGGTTAAGCAATGACTAGTACATCAACCACTTGAAATACAGTAGAAGTTACGCATTGACGGTAGATTTTTGTGTGGGTCTAAATATTGCATGGTTGGCATAAAGCCACATGATTACCCACAACTCAATCAGAGTTAGCATAAACTGCTCTACCGATTGCGATTTCGGGTAATGGTGTCAGGGCAAGCGCATATAAATTACCTTAAAAATCAGCGATACTGAACTATTTTGA
>JBAXNR010000055.1:0-28297 GCA_037133675.1 Methylococcales bacterium | reverse complement strand
AGTAAAAAACAAGCCGATATTATTATTTATAATGATGATGCGTGTTTATCGCCTTATATTATTGTCGAATGTAAAAATCAGGAAATTACCGACCTAGAATTTAAACAAGCGGTTGACCAAGCGTTTAGTTATGCAGTTGCCGAAGGTGCGCTATATGTTTGGGTAACATCGGGTATTGCAGATGAATATTTTTTAGTCGATAAAGGCAAAACTAAAGCCAGAAAAACAAAAACGAATATTCCAAAATTTGGTTTTGATACCACCAGCGAATTCAACTTTATTAAAGGCTCACATTCAGATTTAATCACCGTTAAACAAGACGATTTAACCAGAATATTTAAACAAGCTCATAACACCTTATGGGGTGGCGGTGAACTTAATCCCAGTGAAGCCTTTGATGAATTAGATAAACTCATTTTTTGTAAAATATGGGATGAAAAACACACAGAAGACGGCGAACATTATAAGTTTCAAATTGCCGAAAAAGATACTGATGAACAAGTCGATCAAGATTTATTTAATCGTATTAAATTAATTTATGCGCAAGGGCGCGAGCAAGAAGAATTAAAGAATAAAACAGGTAAATCTGAAATGTTCAGCGAAGATATTAAGCTGACTCCTGAAAAATTACATTCTGTTGTTAAATATTTACAAAAAATTAATTTAAATAATACCGATTTAGACAGCAAAGGCAAAGCCTTTGAAACCTTTTTAGGTTCATTTTTTCGGGGTGATTTTGGACAGTTTTTTACACCGCGTCCTATTGTGGATTTTGTCATCAATGTATTGCCCATTAATAACCGTTCTTTAGTATTAGATACCTCCTGCGGTAGTGGCGGCTTTTTACTTCATGCGTTGAATAAAGTTAGATTACAAGCCGATGAAAAATATCCAAACTACAAAACCGATGTTAAACAATCGACATCCCATCATTCTCATTGGCACGATTTCGCCGAACATCGACTTTATGGCATAGAAATTAATAACCAAATTGCTAGAACTGCCAAAATGAATATGATTATTCATGATGACGGACATACTAACGTTATTGCTGCCGATGGATTATTACCGCCCGATGATTTTGCAGACCCTGATAATCCAAAAAATATTAGAGTGGGTTTAATTAATAAATCAGGTAATGCGGGTTTTAAATATAACCATTTTGATTTTATCGTTACTAATCCGCCGTTTGGTTCGGTAATAAAACAAACAGAACGCGCTTATATGCACCAATATAATTTAGCCATGAAAGAACCAAGTTGGCTGGATTTAAACGCTAAAGCCAGCGCGAGAGCTAATCAAAGCACTGAGGTTTTATTTATTGAGCAATGTCATAAATTTTTAAAAGCCGATGGTTTTTTAGCCATCGTTATTCCAGACGGTATTTTAACCAATTCTAGCTCTCAATATGTGCGTGATGATATTGAAGAAAAATTTAGAATTGTCGCGGTTATTTCTTTACCGCAAACTGCATTTATGAGTACGGGCGCAGGTGTTAAAAGCTCAGTATTATTTTTACGCAAATATGACAGCGCGACTACTGAAAAAATTAAATCTATAAAGCATAATTTGCAAACCAATATTAAGCAACAAGCTAATTATAAAGCTGAAATTGCAAAAATAGAGCAAGCTAAAAAACAGCATATTGAAGAATTACGCGGTTTTGATAATCCAGAACAATTAAAAGCTAAGGCATTAACAGAATTACCCGCTTATAAAGAATGGAAAAAGCTGGTAATGGATGAATACGCTGAACAAATAACGCAACTTAAAGAACAATTAACCGAACAGTATGAAGAAGAAAACCGCAAAGCGTTAATTGATTATCCTATCTTTATGGCGATTACTGAGGATATTGGTTATGACGCAACAGGCAGAGATACGGGCAATAATGAATTAGAACAGATTATGCCAGAATTGGGGCGATTTATTCAGGCGGTAATAGCGGGGCAAGACTCTTTTTTTCGTCTAAGCCCTTCCGTTAATACTACTAAAATATTTTTAGTGCGGAAGGGCAATATTTTATTAAGAATAGATGCTCAGTTTTATGCCGAAACTTTTAATTTAAAAAATTTCGTAAAACTTGGTGACTATGTAAAAGTAAAAGGCGGCAAGAGAATACCTAAAGGGCTTTCTTATTCAAATGAAGAAACTGATTTTTTGTATTTGAGAGTCGATGATATTGATAGCTTTGGAGAAATTAACTTTCAAAGCATGAGATATATCTCTGGTGAAATTTTTGACATATTGAAAAGTTACAAACTTAACAAAAATGAAGTGATTATTTCAAATGCTGGAACAATAGGGAAAATTGCTTTATTAGAGCGAGAATTAACAAAGAAAATTATTTTGACCGAAAACTGTGCAAAACTTCAAATAACAAATAAAGAGTTATTGCCTAGATTTTTAAAAATAGTTCTTTTATTGCCGATAGTTAAAAAGCAAATGACTTTAGCTTATATTCAGACAACTATCCCTAAACTTGCTCTTGAAAGAATTTATAACTTAAGAATACCTAAAATTCCATCTCAGGAAACACAAACCAAAATAATAGATTTTTTTGAAATAGCCTATTCTTCAAAAAAACAAAAAGAAGCCAAAGCCGCCGCGTTATTGGCAAGTATAGACGACTATTTATTGCAAGAATTAGGAATTACTTTACCGCCACCTAGCGAAAAGAAAACCTATTTTCTCACTCGTTCCAGTCAAGTAAGTGGTGGGCGATTTGATGCACTATCGCATTCAACAGATATTTTCTCGGCTTTTAAAACGAGTAAATATAATCGGCGTTGGTGCATGAATAAAGTCATTTGCAATCAATGTGTTACGCCGTTTATTTATGATGTTTTTAGTAAAAAACGGCTGTTTTTCATCAAAAACCATCAATCCAATAAATATAACCCTTTGATTTATTTGTATTTTATTCATGCACCAACGCCAATATAATCTAGTTGCCATTAAAGAAATAACAAACTACCTGAAAACAGGTTTTGCCGCAGGAAAGCAAGACCAAGACTTAGAAGAAATCGGCATTATTCAAATTCGTCCGACCAATGTTAAAGAACCAGAAAGAGATTTAACTTTTGATAGAAACGTTTATATAAAATCATCGGAAATAAAAACCAGAAAATCTGACCTTTTACAAAGAAATGAAGTTTTATTTAATAATACTAACAGTCAAGAACTGGTAGGAAAAACAACCTTATTTAATTTAGAAGGTGATTATTTTTGCTCTAATCACATGACAAGAATTGTAGTAAATGAAAACGCTGATTCGGTTTATTTGGAAATCGTTTTAAATTTATATCAACATTTGCGCGTTTTTTATCGAATGTGCGTGAATTGGAATAATCAATCTGGAGTGAATACAGAAATGTTAAGAAACATTAAAATCCCACTCCCACCACCCGAAAAACAAACCGAAATCGCCAACCACATCAGCGCGTTACGCACCCAAGCCAAACAGCTACAACAACAAGCCGCCGCTGAACTGGCACACGCAAAACAGCACGTTGAACACCTGATTTTAGGAGTCAAAAATCATGATTTTTGACTCCAGAAACGCCAACCACATCAGCGTGTTACGCACAAAAGCCAAACAGCTACAACAACAAGCTGCCGCTGAGTTAGCACACGCAAAACAGCACGTTGAACAACTGAGTCCAGAGAATAACAATGCAAGTACAAAACTCAAATGCAGCACATAGTTTATATGTACTTTACGAAACATTACCGAATGATATTCAGCAACAATTTTTGCAAGAGTTAATGCAAAAACAAGCGGATAAATTAGAAACACTGGCATTATATCTAGCGTGTAAAGAAGCGAAAGATGAAAACGAGTTTTTAACCGAAGAGGAAACCACTGATTTTATTAATAGCTTGCCACAATGAATATAAAAATCAGTAAACGCTTTGTTAAAGACACGCAAGCTATAACCGACCAACGTATTTTAGCAAAAATAAAAAATAATTGTTGAAGCGCAAGCCGTTAATTCAGTTTATGAGTTATCGAATATAACGGAATTATCTGGCTATTCTTGTTTTTACCGTATTAAATTCGACTATCGTTACCGTATTGGTCTTTATTCAGAGGGTGAAAATTTAGAATTTTTAAGAGTGGATAATAGAGAAGATTTTTATAAAAAGTTTCCTTGATTCCCTACATATTACGCACACTAGCCAAACAGCTACAACAATAAGCCGCAGCAGAATTGGCACACGCAAAACAGCACGTTGAACAACTGATTTTAGGAGAATAAAAAATGATTAATAGAGCTGAATTAGAAAATCAATTAGTCCATGAAATTCATTATTTACCCATTGAAGCAATAGAAACGATGTTGAAATTGGTTTCATTGATGAAAAAAGAAAATACTGTTGATACTGCTCAACACGCTAATAATTTTGTTGATTTTATAAGAAATTCGCCATTAATGGAGGTTGAATTAGATTTAACAAGGAATAACTCTCTGTGTAGAGATGTAGAGCTATGAATTATTTATTAGATACTAATGTTATTTCTGAGTTAAAACGCCCAAAACCTAATCAATGTGTTATTGATTGGTTTGCTACTGTGACAAAAGAATCACTTTATTTAAGTGTATTAACACTAGGTGAAATTCGTAAAGGTGTTGATAAATTACCCGATAGCCAAAGAAAACAAGCATTATCAAGTTGGTTAGAAAAAGATATTCCTTTATGGTTTGATTCTAGGTTATTAGTAATTGATGAGGGTGTAGCTGATTGCTGGGGTAAATTACAAGCTCAAACGAATAGACCATTACCTGCAATTGATAGTTTATTAGCTGCAACAGCGTTGCATCATAATTTATGTTTAGTGACTCGTAATATTCGCGATTTTGATTATCCAAATTTAACGATTTTAAATATCTGGCAATAACACATTCAAAACAAACTGAAATAGCCGACCACATCAGCGCGTGACGCACACTAGCCAAACAGCTCCAACAACAAGCCGCCGCTGAACTGGCACACGCAAAACAGCAGATTGAACACATGATTTTAGGGTATCCAAACTCATGAGTTTGGACTCCCGCATCATATCTAAATCAATAAGTTAAAAAATAACGTTTTGATGGGTTAAACCTTAAATGACTGCCAGTCCTTTAAAGGACTGGCAGTCATTCTCAAACAGATTTAATACACTAATTAGTAACTTGGTGTGCCAGCAAGGGAAAAAAATAATTCTTGGGCAGCGAATAAAGGGTAGCCTAATATTTTACCCAGTAAGCCTGTCCATAGCAGTGCCAATAAAATAATAAAGCCATAGCGTTCCAATTGGTTGTACTGCCATGATAAATTGCTCGGCAATAACCAACTCAGAATACGACTGCCATCTAAAGGTGGAATTGGCAATAAATTCACTACCGCTAACATTAGATTAATACCAATGCCCGCACTCCCCATGTGAATTAAAAGTGATGCAATCGTTTCAGAGGATGTGCCAATGGCAAAGCCAATACGCGTGATTAATACCCAAATAATCGCCATTAACAGATTGGATACAGGCCCAGCTAAAGCAACCACAGCCATATCAGCGCGTGGATTTTTAAAGTGACGCGGATCGACTGGCACAGGTTTTGCCCAGCCAAAAATAAACCCAGTCCCTGTAATTAATAGTAAGCCTGGCACAATAATCGATCCAACTAAATCAATATGTTTAATCGGATTAAGCGTTAACCGCCCTAACATGGAGGCGGTATTATCGCCGTATTTTTTTGCTACCCAACCGTGAGCGACTTCATGGACGGTAATTGCGAAAATAACAGGCACTGCCCATAAAGCAATATGCTCTAATAGGGCTAATAGGTTTGATAAGCTTAGATTATCGGTCATGATGCGCTATCCTCGTAAAGTTAATCTAACATCGGAGCAATACCTTTGCCTTGCCTGATGATTTCTGTGCCAGTGCTGGAAAATTCAATAATGGTGGTGGGTTCAAAGTCAATAATTCCTGCGTCGATCACTAAATCCAGCTCATGCTCTAGCTTCTCCCTAATTTCGTAGGGATCAGTCATGGCTTCTGTATCTTCGGGTAACATTAAGGTTGAACTAAATAAGGCTTCGCCCAATTCTTGCAACAATAATTGCGTGACAGGATGATCTGGAATTCGTATACCGATGGTTTTTTTCTTAGGATGTTGCAAACTGCGCGGCACTTCACGAGTGGCATCGAGAATAAAGGTAAAAGGACCAGGTGTTAAGGTTTTAATCAACCGATACGCATCATTGCCAATTTTGGTAAAGTTAGCGACTTGCGATAAATCTTTACAAACCAGCGTAAAATTATGCTTATCATCCAATCGCCTAATGCGCCGTATCTTATCCATTGCTTGTTTATCACCGACCTGACAAGCCAGTGCATAAGAAGAATCAGTGGGATACGCGATAACCCCGCCTTGCTTTAAAATATCCACGGCACGATGAATTAATCGTAGTTGCGGTGTTTTAGGATGAATTTCAAAAAACTGAGCCATTGCTTACTAGGAAAAAAATAAATAATGGGTAATTATAGCGTACATCAACTTAAGCGGTTTGTTTGAATGCTCCTATTGCGGCTTTTGCTAAAATTGTCAGTACAATAGCCTTATGTCACTCACATAGATGCTTGCTTCATGACGATTCGTATTGCCCTGTTATTATTGTTTTTTGCGCTTGCCGTGTTATCGTTGGCGGAAGTATTATTGTGGGTAGGCGTAGCGACTGTGCCTGAACTACTTATTCAACTGGGGCTAGGATTATGGTTTAGTGCGTTTGGATTATTGTTAATGACCGCTTTACTGTGGTTCGCTAACACTCTATTGCAAGAAAGTAGGGCGTATTTTTCAGCTCGCCAGCGGGGACAGCGGCGCGTGTTGTTTATTCAAACCAAACAACAACAGCTTAAACAATTGTTTCATTTTCGCGCTTTACGCATTAACTATTTCCATGAACTGAAAAGACAGCAGTTATTAAAGCGCAATAATCGCAAACACCTTAACGCCTTATCCAAAGCCATAGACCAAGATTTGCAAGCCCTTAAAACCAGCTTACCAACCGCTACTTTCAAGCAGTTACAACAAGAAAACCGTCGTTATCGCAAGCAACAAAACAGCGCGGCGTTATTACAACTACAGCAAAAAATCACTACTTTCACATCATGACTTTAAAAAACTGGGTTCTTAGCATTGTTGAGCTACTGCATTCGATAAAAGATGAAAAACTGCGTTGGCAAACTGACAATCAGGCGGGGCAACTGCAACTCAAACAAGCACGAATAATGGCAGAAAATAAATTAGCGGCAGAATTAAAAAAGAAAAGTGTGCAATTAGCGCATGACATCGATTTGCTACAAACCAAAAATGCCAGTGAACTTGCACTACTCAAAATCAAGTGTAAGCAAGATATTAAAGATTACCAGCAATATCTCGCTGCTTTGGATAAACTGAAAAAATCCATTCAAAATAGTTATAGCCACCTACCCGAAGCAATGGCATTCACCATTCATCATCATGCTCAACATTTATTAAATCAAATGTGGGAAGCTAAAAATATTGAAGAAAAAATGCGCCACGAAATGCGCCTTATCCAATTTATGACTACTGTACACGAAGATGCCAGTGCGATTTTGCAAGGTGAAACTCAAGAAAAGCTACCAAAAAAGACACTGAGTTTAATTCAACAGCAGTAGAGGAGGGGGACAAACTGTTGTGTTTGCCCCCAATCAAATAGAGGTGGATTCACTAACTCTAGCTATGGTGATGGGAAAGAGGATGAACTGGAATCCATATAAAGAAGAACGTGTCCATTTACTGGCGATAAACTAGCATATCTTCCCTGCTGAAGTTCATGTACACCCGTTACTCCTTGGGAACGCTGTAAATCAGGCGATCCTGTTATAGCAGAAGTCAATCGTAAGGTATGTAAATCACCTAAACCTCGTATATCCCACGCGCCATCTTGAGTGCGTGCTACGGAGATATGCTGAAATGCTTTTATTTTACGCGCATAGTCACTGATTAGAATTGGTGATGTTTTTTGTTTAGCTACCCAGTTGTAAACATCTTTAAGGGCCTCAATAGACGCTGTTTTGCTGCCTGAATAAAAATGATAGTGTATATGTATGGGTTTGAGACGGCGGGGTAAATCGGTTAATTGAAAGGTTTCAATCGCTTGCTCCATACCCGAAAAAGGATCACGCCATTGGTTAGTGTAAATATAATCACTGGCAATAGGTGCGTAAACCTGAAAATTGTCATTAATAGGATAACCCATTGGCGGAACACGGGTTATAGTAGGTTTACTTTCAGTAATACTCGCCCCGCCGCCATTCATATTTGCTAAGCCCAGCGATTTTGTCAATGTCAGCGCGTCGTTTGCTGCCAATCCATCGCCTGTCCAGAGAAATACGCTGACCCGTTTGTGCGCAGGTGCTAAATGCTGGTTAATATAATCTACAGAACCTGCAATTTCTCGTGTTAAATCAAAGCTATAACCAACGATGGGCAGTTGATAGTTATCGTCGCTGGTGTTCGTAGTGGTTTTTTGAAACCATGCGGAGGGATGGCTATAAGAGTGACTGGCTATTTCAACATTATCGAGCCTAAAAATATCCTGCATGGCTTTTTCCAGTTGCACCGTTTGGGTAGGAAAAGCTCCTGTAGCTCCCACTTCACCTTCAATTACTGAAACCGTTGTCGGCCACTGATAGACTTGCAGAATTTGATCGCGAATGACTTCAATCGCTAGAGGTGTGTCTGGCATTTCTGCCACTGAAGAAGCTCCCTCACCGTCAATCTGTACTAGTAGCAGTCTTTTACCGTTTTCTGTGGTCACATCAGGGACTGGCATAGGCGGTAAATCGAGTGCTTTCGTTAAAAATTTAAAGGGATCGATAATCCAACGTTGTTGTCCATGAAAACCTGTTTTAATTACATAAGGATGCAGTGCCGCGCCACCCCACTGACCAGTCAATACCGCTGTGAGTTGTTGTCCATTTTGATCGATAACACTTAAATGCTGTTTAATGGTTGGATCAACGCTTTTCCATAGTGTTAAGTCTCGTGACCTTGGATGGGGATCTACTTCATAGCCGATAAGATTATCGCTATCGTCAATTTTCAAGGGGGTTTGTATGTTGTTCGCTACGTTTGCAACACCAAGGCGTTGTAGGAAAAGGCTATCGGCAGTAAAGCCTAATTTCCCAAATACGACCACTTTTATGCCATCATCTAGTTGATGTGATAGCCATGATTTATAATTCTCTGACTGTGGCGATTCATCACTGTTAAACCAACTCACTATGCCCGCATATTGTCCCGCTAGGCAGTTATTTGGTAAGCCCTTACGCGCATCGACATACTCAAGCGTATAACCCAAATATTCCAAAGGCGTAGCCAGTAACTTGTGCATCTCGGAATTCTGTAACCCGTCTGGCTGATCCTGCCCATCATAAAGGGCTAGAATCCGCCTCGGAAAAACCTCCAGACTACTTGTTCCCATCATATCTAATGAGGGATTTGAAACCCATGGTGTAAATCCCAATGCTGTTATTCGCGCCGCTACTTCGCGTGCTAACTCCTTTTTCTCAGGCGATACATAATCAATGACAATAATCTGTAATCCATATTGGTCACGAACTTGATTCAGTTTATTCAATAACCAATTTCGATCTGCTTCTGGCACTTCAACGTAACTGCCTGCTACTGAATCCCAGCGTTGAAATAATGATTCTGCTGCCAAAGCGACTGCGTAACTAGCAACGTCAGGCAATACTTCAAAACCTCTGTTAAAAATGAGTTTAATGTCTGGGAAACGATTGTGCATCGTTTTAATGAGATTAACCAATGCTTGTTGCTGATTCAAACGAAAAGTGGGGTCTTCGCTTATCAACTGATAACTATCAAGAGTATCCAGAAAAAATCCACGATAGCCACGTTCCCATAAAGGAGCTATCAATTTATTGATGACATAGTCCTGCCACTCTTTTTTGCTTAGATCAACGATACTACTCCCCCATGCTTTATTTTCCCCTAGCAGCCAATCTTTAGGAATTTCTGAGTACCAAGGACGGGTTTGATTAATTTCGCCAACGCTTAGATAGGCGAAAACACTAACGCCTTCAGCGAGCAACGGATTAATATTGTCGATATTGTCTGGCTCAACCACGACCTGTTCAAAATGCACCATGAGATCGACAGGCACGGGTTTACCATAAAAAAAAGCGGTACTCGGGCTTGCATAAATATCTGAACAGACAAGAAATACCATTAGATAGATGACAAACCTTATGCTAATTTTTGTTGCTGGTTTAGCATAATGACCATGATTTTTTTGAGCTAAAAACATAACTACCTCACTTTTTACTGGTTATCATGATTAAAAATAATCAATAAAAAAATAAAAAAATAAAAAAATAAATTATATGCTTTCGCTTAATTGGGTAAATATTAATAAAGCATAAATGTTTCGTACATCAGCTTATCGAGTCGCCGAGATAGAATATACATCCCAACCAGCGTACTTAACACGACTGCCCCCGCAAAACCATAGCCATAAAATATAGGTTCCATAAATTGACTAAGCAAAGTAAAAAGTATGTTTGACAGCGCGAATAAAAGGCAAAGATAGAGCGCGTCACGACGATAATCAAAATAAAAGAGTAGGTTCAGCACTGCCAGCAATAAGACTTGAACGCCTACCGCTACTAAATCGATATTGAGTAGCATCTGATAGTTTGGCGAGATACCCACCCAATTCAGTAGTCGCTCACCCAGTGCCAGTAATATAATGACGGTCAACCCCTGTACTTTAAAAATTTCAAAAAAACCACGCCGTATCACTTGGCACATATCATCATAAATCTGCAAAATATCCTGTAATGACGCACCGTCTTTGATAGCGCGGTAAAACAGTTCATATTGTTCGGCAAAATCTGTTTCCATGCGGATCAGGAATGTTGCCATACCTGGTAGAATAGAAAGATAAGCCAAAAAAATTGGCATATCATAGAGTTCAGAACCCCGCAACGGCGCGATAATAGCGATACTAGTCTGGGGATTAAACCAAAAAAGTAACTTATCCACCCAAATTGCTAGATTATAAAGTAAACCTGTTACTGCCAAACTCGGGTAAATTTGATCTCGTTTTAAAAAATCAAAAGCAATCAATTTATTGCTGGAGTAGGTGCGTAACACCAAGTATAAGAGCATAAAGAACAGAACACTCTGACCCGCAACAAAGCCACCCAGTAAACCTTCCAGCCCAAAGGCTTTTAATTTTAGAGCCGCTCCTACCGTAATACCATAACCCACTAGGAAAGCTAACAGAATTCCGCCGTGTGCCTTTAGACCCGATAAAATGATTACTACCATCCAGATAACAGAAAGAATAACTAATCCTGCCAGCATCAATACCCGATACAATACTGAACCAGTAAAAACACTGCTCAGTAGTATGATGGCTAATGACCCGCTAATAATAACCACTAGCAGAATAGCCCCCAACAGATTGGGCAACACCAAATCATCTTTTTTTTCATACAGCCTATCTGAGATAAAACGGGTAAACATTAACTGTAAAGGGCTGGTCAGCAACAGGGAAAATGCCATCAGGTAAGTAACAGATATTTGAAATTCACCGAAATAAGGTTGCGTGTATCCGTTCTCGGTATTGAGTACGCCAATCAGCAGAATACCAACAATAGATAATACCCACGGTCCTGAACTGATAATGCTAGCAAAACTGTATGCTTGCAATAAACCCGTATAGCTTTCGCTATTCATTAAGTTGCGGAGTCGAAAACCGATGCCAGCCATTACGATTCCAGAGCCTCAGTGTAAATCTTCGCATAACTGGATAACAGCAACTCTTCAGTATAATAGCGTTCAACGCGACTTATGCCTGTACGCTGAGCCGCATACCATCGCTCCTCATCAGCCAATAGTTCAATGCAGGCGCGAGCTGTAGCTTCTGGATCAGCCATCGGTACTACAATACCAGCACAACCCAGCGCACGATCTTCCTCGGTATTGCCCTCTACTATTTCGCGACACCCACCCACATCAGTGGTTACCACAGGTATGCCGCTGGCATAACCTTCAAGTATGACTAAAGGGAAAGCCTCACTGATAGAGGTGAGTACCAGCAATCCCAATTGCGGTAGAATGTCGCTTATTTTTTGAAAACCAAGAAAGCGTACATTGTTTTCCAGACCCAGATTATTCACCAAACTTTTGCACTCAAGTACATAGCTTGGATCTTCTTCTTCTGGACCTATTAGCCAGCCCTGTGCATCGGGGAGCTTGGAAACCACTGAGCGCATGGCTCGAATAAAGGTTTTTATATCTTTTATCGGCACAATACGACCAAGTAAACCGATGACCAGAGGAATTTTATCGGTGCGCTGTTCACGCAAGGTAATAAATTGCTCGATTTTCATACAATTGGGTATCACCTTGGTACGCATGGCATCAGCACCATCGACAATTTGCCGCTGCCGATTTCTTTCATATAGGCTGATAATAGGATTTGAATTGCAGTAGATCAGACGACCTATAGATTCAAAATAGCTAATCCAGAGCTGATCGTAGTATTCCATGCCTTTATCGGGGGCATCACTTAAATAATCATGATGTTCTTTAATATAAATGGATTGCAAATCAATTTTTCGCTCTTTAGTATAAATGCCATGCTCAGTCAGAATTAACGGTCTTCCCGTTAAATTACGCAGGATCGTGCCTAGAAAACCCGCATAACCTGTCGATACGGTATGAAAGATACCCGTTGTTTGCTGTTGATGTTGATGCGCAATAGCCGCCAATTTAAACAGTGGTGCGTGCATGGTACGTATAGTCCATATATAATTGATAAAAGAACTTTCGGGACAAAGGCGTTGATGGCTGGCACAAATTTGTTCCCAAGCGGCTTCACTGTGAAAAAAATCGTCGGCAGTACAGCCCGATTTTTGCCCCATTCCTGTTAAAAGCCGCTGAACTAATTTTTCATCATAATCAGTACCTGGAAATTCAAACCACTCATGCAATTTCTTTGAATCCAGAAAATAGTCGCTATTACCCTGACAGGCTTTTGCTTTTTCTTTGGATTTAGCAACTTCATCCCACAAATAATGGCATTCCAGATGAACAACATTATCAGGCAGGGCATATTGCTGACCGTTATAGTCATCAGACTTAGAACCTAAAAAAATCAATGCAAAGGTGAATTGCGGCAATCCTTGTATAATTTGATGCACCCAAGCAGAAACCCCGCCTCTCACAAAAGGATAAGTTCCTTCCAACAAAATAGTAATATCAGCGCGATAATTAGCCATTAAAATTCTCTTGCCAGAAACGTCTGGCAGCGTGTATTTGTGGACGTGCGGTCATTAAATTAACCTCTTTCATAGAGCGTTTAACTTCACCATACCGCCGTTGTAAAAAACCTATCTCTGCATAATAAAGCAGCAGTGGTTTCTTGCTAACACCAAGCGTCTCCGCTATCTTAAATTCATTATAAGCGAACTGAGGTTTTCTCAATCGTAACAATAACTTAGCATATTGAAGATGCAAGCCGCGATCCCTTGGATAAAGTTGCAGTGCTTTTTCCAAATACCCACGCGTTTTATTGAGTACATAATTCAGCGTTTCGCCCTCTACTAAGCCCAGATGCGCTAATTCCCAGTAATCTTTAATAATACACTTGTATAAATGTCGCGTATTGGGGATGTCATTATTTTCCAGACTTTGCCTAGCGTACTCAATCCGTTCACTAATACGTTGCTCTTTGCGGTCTATTAACGCATAAGCAAGCAAGCGTATATCATCAACGGGGTCTCGAAGTGCTATCCTCAGCAAAGGAATAGCGTTTTTATCGTCAAGCTTGAGTGTTGCATAAACCGCACTCAAACGTTTATCGGGATTTTGTGAGTGTAATAAATTTTCCAGACTGACAACTCCGTACTTAAAATGTAAGCGTCGGTCAACAGGCGTATTAGAAAACTCTCGAATCGTATTGAAATTTATCAGCAATGTGGAATCTGTTTTGATAAAAAGCAAACCAGGAATAACAGCGAGAACCAGTCCTAACATACCCAGCACGGGTATGTAAAAAGCGACAATAAAAAAAAGTAGAAAATTTATCGAACGAGAGGTTTTGTTTGGAGACCTTAGAAATTTGGGCAATACGATAGCGGTCATGAGACAGGCACTTAAATGTAAACACAGAGCCGTGAATAAATCACTGTCAGGTAAATATCCCTTCACTATCATCAGTACACTGACTATTTCCAGTGCCAATGCACTGATAAAAAATAGCACTTCAAGCAGAAATGTTTTCATGACAATAACCTCCATTGCTGTTAGTTATTTGATTTCGTTGGCAAAGTTGGGCGATTTTTGCTAATACTTTTTCGGGTGAATGTGCGTTGTTTAACGTCCAGCTATAAATAGTTACCTCACTCTCTAAGGTAGGGTGAACGCTAGCTTCTTCAACGCCTGTTAAGGTCTCAATATCTATGGAGTCCATCAAACCGAGACGATAAAGAAAACTCTTTAGACCATTCTCATCCGTCAGTGGTAACAAATTAATAATAATATATCTACCAAAATAATTATTAAAAATCAATAGCTTATCAAGTCCTCGCAATTCAGAATGAAATCTTGATATAAATAAATCCTGTGTTTCCACGCAGTCGATAATGCTAATAACCACGGCAGCGTCAACTTTCAAACTGAGCATCTCTTTCAAGACCCGTCGCAACTCATACTCAAAATCCAACCATACGTCTTTACTTAACCAATTTGCTTTAGCACGACGGTGAATAAGATCACCTACATGACCACCCAATAGCGCAAGTAAGTCCAGCGTATTTTCCTGCATAGCGAACATTGACATTTCATTTATAATCACCACGCCCCAAATTTTCTGAAAAACATCTATCAGAGGAATAACCACTAGAACTTCATGATCGATGCACTCATCATACGTCTGAATACTGGTCACATTCCCTGTATTGAGGGCTGCCATTACCAATGGATTAGTTGGCCATAAAGAGGGTGGATTTCCTAGACAGGCGATAGGATTCAATATTATTTTTTTGTCTTCTGAAACCGCGTAAATAGAAGCTGTTTGAATACTACCGTGTTCACTGAAAATATCGAGTATATGATCGCCCATGCCACTGAGAGGCGCACCGTCATCCTTTGCTAACGTTAACATTTGCTTTTCAATATCTAGTAGCGAGGTACGCAGACTCTTTATATAGTTTGCCGTTTGCTGTTCCATCTGACTATGAGAGGCTTTAAGAATATGATAAGCGCGTGAAAACTCATTCATTCTTAAGGTAAGGTGATTATGTTTATGCTGTAACGGCTGTAATTTTTGTTGCCAAATATCATGAAACTCCGTTGTAACCATGGTAACCAACAGCATACCGACCACCATTTCTACTGGAAAATCAGGCACAACCACCCAATTAAAATACCTGCCAGTCGTAAACAAGGCTATAAATAAAGAGGTGCTAGTCATCCCGAAAAGAAAACCGTATCTCAGACCAATCAATAACGGAGCAATAACCAACCATGGAAACTGGTTGTGCAGATAAAAGGGATCCTCCGCATTAATACTATAACCAATGGCAAGCACTATTGTTGTTAATGCCAGTGTTTCTAGCCAAGCTGTCTGCGAAACTAAAATTTTTGAACGTGCTAACAGTATGTTCATATTCGCTAATCTCCACTTTTTAAGGACTACTAAATCTCTTGATCTCCATATCAGATAATAATTCATCAAGCAGTTTTTGGGCTGTACCACTAACAGTGTCTGCTCCCCAGCCTGATTTAGCTCCTGTGGCTGACCACACAATCCTGCCTGAAGGAATATCGATAATGCGAATATTTAAACCAACGGCAGGTTCTCCACCCACGCCAGTTTTATAAGCCCATTCCTCAATACTGCCAGTGATACCATAATAAAAGTTGCCTTGCCTCGCTGACTTTAAAGCCTCTTCCTGACGATGCTTGTCATCTAATATCGACCATATTTCTTCTTTTTTGTTTTGGTACTGGTAAACCTGAAGATTATCTACGCCCCTACCTCGTAACAAAGTAGCCAGCATTTCTTCAGCTTTGTCACCTGCACGAGGCGTTCCCGAATGATTCTGAAACGGCAGCAGTACCCATGTTTTAGTTGATGTAAACGACTCCATACCTTGTTTATCAATGACAGTACACGCCGATACTGCGCCTAATAAAATCGCAACCAGTAACAAATTCCTGCTACTGAATTGAGTAATACCATTAAATTTCATAAACATAATTCTTCTCCCTTTCCATTGATTAAAACCTCACTGTATATTGAGCGTCTATTCCCTGATATGCGGTATTTGGTTGACCACCTTGTACACTGCCATAGAAAGCCCCCACACTAAGTACATCCGCCTTAAACAGAGAAATCCCTGCACCTATTCGACCGTTATAGGTCAGTACATTGGCAGGCATAGCCCAGCCAACCCAGCAATCGACCAATAAATAGGGTTGTCTTGGGATGTCTTGTTCAGACAGGTTATAGCGAAAGCTTGTACCGATGCCCATCACGCCGTAGCTTTTAGGAACAATGGTTTCTACATTGGCATAGGGAGATAGAAATGAACTCCTTAATTCACTGGGTAAACTGTTCTCCAAACGATTACTTTCCCATGAACCCTGTAGTCTGACCTGCCAAGTGGGACTTGCTCTAAGCAACGTATACGCCAAAATGGATTCAATTTTATAACCGTCACCAAGAAAACTGCCTTGTCGAGTCAGATAGCGATGCCCGTCAACACCCAATTGGAAAAAACTTTGCCTAGTTAATGTTGTTGACAAAATTAACGAGACTTTATCCTTAGCACCTAAGGCACGCAGAGCCGCTGTTTCAGTGCTTAGTTCATGAATACCCACCCTAATATTGGCATCCAGAAAATTAGTTAGTTTGGATGTAAAACTCGTTGAGCCATACACAAGCGATTGTTGACTTTGCAGGTTAGTACCTAAATTAACTTGTAATTTAGACCCTGACTGAAATAAATATTTGCCTTCAGTAGATAAGTCAATTTCATTATTTGCGGGCAGCAAGAACTCTTTATCGGTACTATTCAGATAATTGTGTCTTAATTGGAACACCAAGGAATTTTTTGATAAAGGCAGTGTATAGCGTGCTTGGCTTTGATTAATATCGAGGGTACCGAGGCTTCTCATACCCCATCCCAGATCAAATTGGGAACTTTGCTGGACAGCCAGTTCATTCCGATACCGATAAAGCCCAGCCTGACTTGTGCCACTATCGTCAGCCGTTTGTAAATAATTATCCAGTATCGCCAACGCCTCATCGGTTCTATTAAGTCGATTCAGTGGTTCAACACGCTCAAGCGGCGTTAGTTTTTCACTTTCCTTGTTAAGAATATCGGCTAAGGAGGCTTGGTCGTTGTCGGCTAGTGCCAACGCAAGTCGTTGTCCAATCGGTGTTTGTAACCGAGCGGCGTGGGCGCGTAATAGCCAGAAACGGGCAGCAGAGAAATTTTCTTGGGATAAATAGGACGCAATGACCAGTTCGCGTACTATTGGATCTTCCATTCCTTTTGTCGAAAAATTTTGCAGGATTTTTTCTTCAAAATCTGCCCCTTCCATAGTGCGAAATAATGCAAGGTAGGCGGGTTGCAATAACGTTGCGGTTTCCTTCTTGTTTTTATTGCTCAACGTAGCTCTCAATTTAAGTAATACATACTGACGAAGCAGTAAACCAGCATCGACATGATTGGCTTTATCCAAGGCATCAGCATAGGAGAGCAACCAAAGATAGTCATCATAATTCAGCTTAGTCTTACGCTCAAACCAAGGTAATGCTTGCTCATTTTTCCCCAATTTACTCAGCCCTAGACCATAGACACCCCATAAAGATGGCACTGTCATTGCATCTTGTTGCCAGAGTTGAAGGAAACTGGCGAGACGTTGATTATCGTGTTGATCCATTAAAGTCCACAACACACCTTCTCTGGCGATCATGGACGCAGGATTAATAGCTAATGCCTGTTGATAGTCCGCTAATACCTGCTGCGGCTGCCGATCATGATTGTTTAATTGGGCGAGCGTGAGCCAATACATTTCTAGCTGCTGAAATTGTTGCTTATCAGCATCAGCCGTTTGCAATAGCGGTCTTAAATCGTCCCATAAGCCAAACTGAATGGCTGTATCCATTGCCAGCAATAACCAACGGGGTTGTTTTAGTCGCTGATAGGCTTCACAAGCGACAGCAATCGCATCCTGAGCCTGTACCTTTTCTTTCAATAGTTGAATTAACCGCTCCGCCGTTAAAGCATTCGCCGCCTCTGATTTCCAGAGTGTTCTGTATGCCAACAGTGAATCATCGGACTGTTCAAGCTCCCAACTCAAATCAGCGTAGAGTTGCCAAAATTCAGTATCGTTAGCCATTGCTAATTTTTGGTTCGACAATAATAAGGCAAACGCTTTTTCTGTTTGATTAATACGCCACAGCAATTCAACTTGATGTATGACGGCTTGAATGGGGTGGTCAAAATGTGAACTTATATACTGCCAAGTAACTATTGCCTTTGATAACTGCCCTGCATTTTCTTGGGCGTGTGCAAGTGCTTCCCACGTCGCTTTTTTGGCTGGATATTTAATCAAATAGCCTTGCAAAAAATGGATTAACTCAGCCGAGTCACTGGCATTATTGAAGGCAGTTATCAAATCGTTAAATTCATCATCGGTAAGCACACGTTTTTTTGACAGTATCGTCAACATTTCTATCGTTGTTTTTCCTGTGTAAAGTGCTTTAGCCAGACGAAGCGCATTATTTATCGCGGCATTATCAGTCTTATCCTGCCTAACCAACCAAACCCACTGCTCTAAAGCTAATGCTGGTTTACTCGTCCATTCGGCAATTTGTGCTGCGCGTTCGTGAATATGACGATCTTTCGGTTTTAGTATCAGCAAGCGTTCACAAAGTGACCAAGCAACGTCAAGATTTCCAGCGGCTAATGCCAAATCGACTTGTTTGTTTATTTGTTCAGGATTATCTGGATGTAATGCTAGAAGCAAGCTACCCCATTCAAGGGCTTGTTTAGGGTCATTGGCAGCGAGAGCTAACACAATGGCTTCGTCTAAAAGCACTGCATCATTTGGAAATCGCTGTAGATATTCTTTCATAGAGGTCAGCGCGAGCGATCCTTTATCCGCAGCACGTAACGCATTGATTGCCAGTAATGCGAATTGCTTGGCTAGCTCAATATCATCGGCTTCCTTATAGGCTTTATGATAAATTTCTGCTGCCTGCGTGGGTGTTCCTGCGGCAACATACCAGCGTCCCGCTTCTTTTAAGCGTTCAAAGTGATCTTCATTATTAATGTTAGCCCAGTATTCATAAAGTTTTGCCGCGAGGTCTGGTTGTCCCAACTCCAAGCTCCGTTGAATAACCGTAGGAAACAAGTCAACAGGTACTAGCTCATTGGTAATAAAAGCTATTTTTTTTCTGAGGGCAACAAGATCATTTTCTCTGGAGGTATCGGTAGCTGCCTTTTCATAATACAATTTTGTATTCAGCTCCAACGATAGAAGTCTGGCTTCAATGGCTTCCCGTCCCTGCTGATTTAATAAAGGCTCAAGTTCCCTGTTTGCTTCATTAATACTGCCTATCTGGGCATATTGTCGGGCAAGCACCAAACGTAATGAGGCATCCTTAGGATTAGCATTTACCAACAATTGCAGATACTGCACTGAAATACGATCTGGTGGTAGGTTAAACATTGTTTTCAAGCGTTCCCCCTTATAAAACAACAGGACAAATACAATTATCAAAGCTATACCGAATAGAAAAATTATTTTCGTTACAGCTACTCTTTTTTGTGTCTTCACAGAAGCCTCAATAATCATTAAGTCATCGCTATCTCGAAGTTACAATTTCCAACTTACAAGTATTGTTTTGAGTGTAGCAATTCGATCCTTCAATTCTTACCTATTCCAGTGTATATCAACATCGCACTGTACTGTGCCATCATGCAGCAAACGCGAACGGACAAAAAAGAGGGCTTTTTTCTTCATCACACACTCTTCTCTGTCCTAGCTTTAGAGATTTGCTTGTCGCCATTCTAAAATTCTTCCTGAATGAAACTTAATGTTCAACGAAACAAAAGCGCGTGATTTATTTTGTCTCGTTATCGAAATAAGCGGCAGCAGCAAGTAGTGCTCTATTATCACCACCCTGACTGGCGACAATTTTTGCAGTCTCTTCATACCGATCCGCCAGTGTTTTCGCGTGTTGAGTGTAAAACTTATCCTGCTTTTTTAAGCGTTGCTCTTCCTCTTTTCGGATTTCAATTTGTTTAATTTCCTGATCATCTTTTCGGACTTTAACTTGCTTAATTTCTTGATTTTTTAAGCCAGACTCTTCTACGTTTTGGACTTCAGTTTGCTTAATCTCCTGATTTTTTAAGCCAGACTTTTCCTCGTTTCGGACTTCAGTTTGCTTAACATCCTGATTGTTTTTCTGATCAAGCTGAGATATTTCGGTCGTTTGTAGTAACGATATTATTGGCGTATCGACATTGACCATTACTATCACAGCAGCAATCAGCACAGCGGGTGCTAACCAAAACAAGTGCTTATAAATTGTCATTTGAATATCCTCTTAAATTTGTTTACTGTGCCTGATTGACCTTAACCCCCCGTATTACTATACGAAGGGCTGGTCAAATCAAAAGTGCATTATTTAGTCAGAGCTTGGTCAACATCAATCGTCACTGGTGCGGCACTAATGTTAACTGTTGCGAGAGACTGACCTCCGTATACCTCTCCGCCAGTAATACCTGTGTTCGTACCTGTGACGAAAACAGTAGGTATAGCAACACCTGTGACCTGAAGATTAGGTACTACCTTGTTTGCTGACAGAGTGATTTTATTGATATTGCGATCCCATTTTGCGGTAATAGCGGCTGATTTGGCGGCGAGGCTTTCCTCAGTTTTATTACCAATCAGATAATAGGCATAATTCTTAACTGGGAGTTTAAACAGCTTTTCGTAGGCGGTATAAACCGAATTTAACCAGTCAAATTGGAGCGTATTGCCAGAGCCATAATTGGCGAGATTCCCCTGATGGAAAAAATGGGGGTACTTTTTAAAGCTCAGCATGTGTTGTAGTGCGGTGGTCGCTTCGGCTGCGAGAATTTCATTGTATGTCCGAGTCTTACAGATGGCTCCTGGTGTATTGCAAGGATCTGCCAATCGATCATGAAAGATATAGTTGTACTCATCTACCAATTGGGTCGGATTCATTACATTATAGAAAATATTAGTTGGGTGGCGTGGCAAAATGAGGCGATCATCTGTAGTGCTGCCATCATTGACCATTTTATCAGTGATGTACTGTGCGACATCTTGGTTAAGTTGCGAGGTGTCAGAGGCAAGATAGTCGATGCCTACGTTCGCTGCGGCTTCGATAAATAACGGATTGGCACCTGCATAAAACGGAATGTCATCAGCTTGAGGGTTGGGGTTGGCTAAGGTGATTGTGTCTGTACACTTGCGATCTTTCAAGCCAGAGTGATTGCCGCTCACTAGAACTTGGCTGTTGTTGGCTTTATCAGGAAGTGTCAGAAGTGTCCAAACATCTTGGTTTTTAGTGATTTCTGCCTCAATGGATGCCGTATCAGTAAAGGTGTCGTAATCACAAGGTGCAGTAGCTGGAACAGGAGGCTTGTCCATGTCCGCATGAGTAAAGGTGTGATTAATGAAGCGGAACTGCGCTTTATTGGTCTTCACTGCATTCACCAAACTATCCCCCGTGTTTACAGTCAATGTCACTGCCTCTGGATCAACCACGGCACCCGAACCGTTGAATGCAAAATCCAACTTGAAAGCACCAGCCGTCTTATGTGCGGTACGAAAAGCGGTCTGTTTGCTCACCGCGTTAGTAATATCAGCACTGCTCAACCGATAGGTATAGGGAGGCGAAGGGTTGTTTAAAGGGTTGGTTGTGTTAGATGTAACATCCCATAGATCGTTTGAAAGGAATAAGTCATCTAAATGATTAGTCATGTGGACGAAGCGTCCGCCAACAAATACCCCTTGAGTTACCCAATTGATAAACTCGTAGCTCAGTACCTGTGAATGAGTAAGAAACCAAGCATTAGAAATGGTTGATAGCAACACCTCACGCATTACTACTGTTTGGGCGTTTTTGTATTGTATGACCGATACTAATGTTTCGCCCTTTGGTGTTCGTAGAAGCGTGGTAACGCGTGGTATTGTGAGGTCTCGTGGTCCTTGATTATCTCCTCGGGGTATAGCTGCGAAGGCAAAATCGGTAATCGGAAGCGGGTTAGCCGCATTAACATACTCAAAAACGGTCTTGCTGTTCGTGGTTGGATTTACGGTAGGCGTAGGAATTGTCCAAGTGGCATTGAATGGTACGCTATTATCAGGTGGTAATAATAAAGGCGAATAGGCTACCGCATTGGTAAAACCGTAATCTAAATAAATTCCGCCAGATGGATTTGCTGGATCTGGATAAGTACCAGGAAAGCCAGACAATACTGCCTCACGGACGTGAAAATCTGTTTCGTAAGCGTGCAGGATGTCCCATTCCGTTGGCGTGAAATTTCCACCTAGGTCAGCGTTAGTCAAGACAATACCATTATAATTACCCACGCAACCATTCGGCGTAGAGACACCTGCTGTTGTAGATTTACAGCCGTTCGGACTCAGTGTTGCGGCTGTTAAATTCGTAGTGGCAGCATTCAACACATCGTATCGTACCCCCATTTCATCAAGGACAGGCTTGATATAAACAAGTCCCCCGTCTTGTGGTATATCGCCTGTCGTGACGACAAGCACCTTCAAGTTGACTGCGTTATCGGCAAATGCTACGGGTGTCCCCAGTAACGTTAAGCCCATTGCTATTGGAATAAAAGGAACACACACCTTTTTAAGGGCATTTCCATCCAATATTCCCATTAATTTTCGTATAGTAAACATATTTATCTCCCAGTTAAGAATAGGTAAATAGTCACTCAAAAGTCTTTTAAGTAGAATGTTAAAAAACTTATGTTCATCCGCTTACCTACATCATTTTCTGATGTTAAGCACTGTTCGTGTGTAACGTCAGGTATAAGCAAACTGCACAAACCGTCAGTTCAACATGAACGTTGAATGCGGCTATAAAACTCGTGGATTAAAAATACACATTTGCTTAAAGGTATTTTCATACCTTGTGCATGATTTTCCTTTAAGAAAGTGAAAAAGACAAGAACTTAGAATGGGGTATTATTGGGTATAAAATGGATATATAAAATATCCATTGGCAATTAACTTATTGAAAAATATATTTTTTATAAAGTAAGAAATGGGGGGAGGGTGAAGAGAAAATGATTACAAAACCGTTCGCACTGAGCTTGTCGAAGTGTGAATGTGGTTCGACAAGCTCACCACGAACGGTATCATTTTATTGTGCGTTAGCTCTATGTAGCGCATATTCTGAATGTGTTTGAAAATCACACACCTGATCAAACTGGTAGTCCAAAAAAGCGAGCTACCTCGTTATATAATGTGCAGATATTTGAATAGAAAGCCTGATATGAACGCTGTCTGCTGTACTGAAACGAAAGTAGTTAAATTTTCCTGCCAACTCTGTGGGCTTGAATGCTTGAAAAGTGATTTATAATGATCAGTCGGCAACATTAGCACATAAATTTTCAAGAATGCAGCAGTCACTAGCAGAGATTTTTCAGTGCATTTAAAAAATCATGACGTTATTACTGTTTTTTGTTGGGTTTTGATCCTCAACCCAATCTACATTTTAATCAAGGAGAACAACCATCATGACCGTAGCGACTCAAGGCGATTTGAGTACACTCACTAGCAAAGAACTTCATCACAAAATTGTCAATGGCGGCATTTCAGTGATGGAGCTAGTGGAGATTTTTTTACAGCGTATTGAAAAATACGATCCACAACTCAACGCCTATATCACTGTGGTGAAAGACCAAGCACGGACACAGGCGATTGCAATCGACAATAAAATTAGAAGCGGTGAATTGAATCATCCGTTGGCAGGTGTGCCTTACGCGCTGAAAGATTTATTTTGTACCAAAGGCATACTGACTTCTTGCGGGTCAAAAATGCTCAGTAATTTTATTTCGCCTTACGATGCCACGGTTTACGATAAATTAAACCAAGCGGGCGCGGTATTGCTGGGTAAAGTGAATATGGATGAATTTGCTATGGGGTCATCGAATGAAAATAGTTTTTACGGTGCTGTGGCTAATCCTTGGGATATAACTCGCGTACCTGGAGGGAGTTCTGGCGGTTCAGCCGCAGCAGTCGCGGCGGGTTTAGCACCGTATTCTCTGGGTAGTGATACGGGCGGTTCAGTACGGCAACCTGCCTCTTATTGCGGCATTAGCAGTATTAAACCAACGTATGGGCGGATTTCCCGTTATGGCATGACTGCGTTTGCCTCCAGTCTGGATCAATGCGGCATTATGGCGCGTTCTTCGGAAGATATGGCGTTGGTTTTACACACGATTAGCGGCTTTGATGGTAAAGATTCCACCAGTGCTAATGTGCCTATACCCGATTACAGCGAAACGTTAAATGATTCATTGGCTGGTTTGCGTATCGGTATTCCAAAAGAATTTTTTGCTGAGGGTTTAGATGCTGACGTGGCGAAAGTCATTCATGAAGCGGTGCAGAAGTTCACCCAATTGGGCGCGACTGTTAAAGAAGTTAGTTTGCCCAATAGTCATTTATCAGTCGCCGCATATTATGTGATTGCCCCAGCGGAAGCATCGGCGAATTTAGCGCGTTTTGATGGTGTGCGTTTTGGTTACAGTTGCAATGATCCGAAAAATTTACAAGACTTGTATGAGCGTAGTCGTTGGGAAGGTTTTGGTGATGAAGTGAAACGCCGTATTGTCATTGGCACTTACGCGCTGTCGTCAGGTTATTACGATGCTTATTATTTGAAAGCGCAAAAAATTCGCCGCTTAATCAAAAATGATTTTGTTGCCGCATTTAATGAGGTCGATGTGTTGATGGGACCTGTGACACCGACCACCGCGTTTAAAATTGGCGAAAAATCCGATGATCCGATTGCTATGTATTTAGGCGATATTTATACTTTGCCAATAAGTTTGGCAGGCGTTCCTGCGGTGTCGATTCCTGTGGGTTTTAGTGATAATTTACCTGTCGGTTTGCAAATTATTGGCGATTATTTTAATGAAGCCAAACTGCTCAATGTGGCGCATCAATATCAACAAGTGACCGATTGGCATAGACAATCACCCAGTCAGTTTAGCGGAGTTTAATGATGTCTATCAGACAAGCAGAAGTTGTGAAAGTCGCGCATTTGGCGCGTTTAGCGATACCCGAAGAACGCTTAGAAGGTTACACTCATACCATTAGCGATATTTTGGATTTAGTCGCTCTTATGAATGCAGTAAATACCGACGGGGTATTGCCGTTATCAAATCCGCTGGATGCTGTACAGTTGCTGCGGGAAGATGTGGTAACAGAAACCAATCAACGCGAGTTGTATCAAAGCATCGCACCGCGTGTGGAAGATGGTTTGTACTTAGTACCTAAGGTGATTGAATAAGTAATCGCTCAAAAGTCTTTTAACAGGAGTAAAACAGCTTTAGCTGTTTTCTAGCCAATAACTCCAATAGCTAAAGAGACTGTGAAAGTATTCATAATATCAAGCAAACTACGTTATTAGACGCAACAATATTTCAAACCCGTCATTCTGGCAGGGATGCCAGAATCCAGTGCCACGGATGGTAACAGCATGATTATAATTAATATTATTCTTCACACTGCTTCACATCCTTGTGACTGGATTCCAGCATCCATGCTGGAATGACGATGTTTTTTATACTTTCACAGTCTCTAAAGCTATTGGACTCCAACGTAAATGTTAAAAGCAATATGCTCACCTACTTAGCTCGATGCTTTATTCGCCATTAAATGCTAATGTCATTAAAACTAGCGACCTGCGTATGTGCCGCTTGTGTATCAAGTGGCGCGTCTCTGACCAGTTGAATAGTTGCAAAGCCTGCGGCTTTGGCAGCATTTAACTCTTCGCTTATATCCGATAAAAATAACAGTTGTTCAGCGGGTAAACCAATGGTTTCGGAGATATAGCTATACGATGAGGTTTGTTGTTTTTCGCCGATGTGGGTATCAAAATAACCAGAAAATAACAGGGTTAAATCACCAAAATCAGTATGCGCAAATAATAGTTTTTGTGCATGAACTGAGCCCGATGAATAAACATACAACGCCAAACGTTGAGAATGCCATTTTTTAAGATTTTCTGCTGCGTCTTGATATAAATGACCTACAAAATCGTTTTTTTGATAGCCCGCTTCCCAGAGTAAACCTTGTAATGATTTTAATGGAGTCACTTTTTTATCTTGATCTATCCAGTCTAAGAGTTGGGTAATAATCTGCTCAGTCGTCAGTTTTTCACCAACTCCTTGGCACACGTCTTCCAGCAGTGCGTTAACAGGCAATTTGTGTGCATGATTACGCACGAAATCAGCTATGTGAGCGCGGGAATACGGGAATAGCGTGTCTTTAACAAACGATAATGAAGTGGTTGTGCCTTCTATATCGGTGATGACTGCTTTAATCATGATAACTCGGCAACAAATTGATCCAGAGTTGGAAAGGTGTCGGCGATAGGATCACCAGTAAAATTAGCAACCCAACCATAAGGCGTGGTAAATAGCCGTATGCAGGTAAAATTGGGGTTTTCTCCCATATCAAACCAGTGTTTGGTATGGGCGGGGACACTGATTGAATCACCTTTTTCACATAACACGATATAAACTTTACCTCCCACATGGAGATAAAATAAGCCACGACCTTCAATAAAAAAGCGTATTTCAAAATCATCATGAAGGTGTTCAGCTAGAAATTTTTTTCTAATGATGTCTTTTTCAGGATGATCTGGTTTGATATTAATGACATCGATTGATTGAAAGTAGTGTTTTTGTTTCAACTCATTAATAGGCTCTCGATAAACCTCCAGTATGGTATTTTGATCGGCATCCGTTGCTAATGAATAAGTAGCATCCCAATGATCAAACTGCACACCTAAACTGTGCAGATGACTTTGGATGGTATCAAAATCAGTGTAACGTACACCATGTTGAGGTTGCATTTCAGGATAGATAGTTAATATACTCATTAATTTTTGACTCCATGTAGTCGTAGTTCACATTCAAATAAAAAATCTAATACTTCAAGATGGCGTAATGTTTCTTGCACTGAGGCTCCCCACGCATACAATCCGTGTCCAGCAATTAAATAGCCATAACCGCGTGCGCATTGATCCATGTGTCGTTCTATTTCTGCCGCTAAGCGGGGAATATTTTGGTCATTGGGAAAAATAGGCACAACCACTCTTGCTTCATGAGTGCTAATGCCACACAGTGCTTTGAGTAATTCATAATTTTCCAGCACACAAGCGACTTTAAAAATCTTTGAAATCAGTGTGGCATTGAGAGAATGCGGATGCAAGATACACTGAATATCGGGAAAGCGATTGTATAATGCGGTGTGTAGCAGGGTTTCTGCTGAGGATTTTTTGCCATCCAATGAATTACCTTTTTCATCAATTAGCATAATATCATCTAGTTGCAAGCTTCCTTTATGCTTACCCGAAACGGTGATAGCAATAGTACCATTTGATAGCCGTGCTGAAAGATTGCCACTGGTTGCAGGAACCCAGCCTTTGTTATCGATAAATCGCCCCGCAGCAATGAGCTGATTGGCTTGGTTTAAAAAGTCTTTGCTAGGAGTCATGCGCTTTTAAAGTTTCACAATGATGATTTAAGTGTAAATAGTACGATTTTTTTGCCTTAGTATCTATAGCAATTGCCATTCTATGCAAACACCAGAAAATTTAAAAGCTCAAATACGCATTATTTGCTGATAGAACTGGCTATTGTTGGTAGTGGATTAAATCGGTTTAACATACAATATATTCAAGAGTTCAGAAGTTTGAAAAACTTATACGCACCAGATTTTTGCTAAAAACTTACTACTCCTTTCTTAGCCAGAAAACGTACACTATTTATTGCAGAATAACGGATAACATCCCTTGAAGGGATGTTATCCGTGCTGAAATGGCAACTATACGGTTTTTAAATCAAATCAGAGTAAATGATAGTAACCCAGTAAATAGTCGATCAAAAGTCTTTTAACAGGAGTAAAACAGCTTTAGCTGTTTTCTAGCCAAT
>JBAXNR010000054.1:0-28560 GCA_037133675.1 Methylococcales bacterium | reverse complement strand
ATATTGCTGGTGATGTCATTGGTGGAACTGTAGATTTTGTTGGTGATGTCGCTGGTGGAGCTGTTGATATTGCTGGTAATGTCATTGGTGGAACTGTAGATTTTGTTGGTGATGGTATTGATTTCATTAAAGAAAATCCAGTTAAAAGTGCAGCTATTGTGGCAGCAATCATAGCTAGAAGTAGAGTAATACCTACAGGTGGTGGCATTGCCGCTGAATTTGCGAAGAGAACTGGTGACTTAACAGCAGGTATGGAGGCTAAGAGTCTTTTAGGTTCTACCTCAGAAGTGATTAAAATATCGACAGAAATAACCAAAAAAGAAGCAGCTTCATTGGTGGCGGCTGGATTTGTAGCTCATCAGATTACAACTCACATAGTTGATAATTATGTTAGAGAAAAGATTAATCCAGTTAAAGGTTGTATTGTGTACTGTGATTTAGTAGCTGTTGCTGAACATAGTGGAGTTTATATTGGTGATGGAAAGATAGTCCATTTAGATGGTAATGGAAAGATTGAAGTAGTCACAAAAAAAGAATTTCTAAATAGACTGAGCGGCTTTAATACTGCCATGAGTGTTTATGTTTCATGCTCAGATAATCATGCTGTTGGAAATACAAGCGTTGCAGAAAGAGCGATAGCTATGATGAGCAATAGAAGAAACTACAACATAATATTAGATAACTGCCATCAATTCACATCTGGTTGCATTACAGGTAATTTTGAAAATTCAGATAATTTTTGGTGGATGTTAAAAAATACAACTGAACAGCACTATGCCGCTAATTCATGGAGAGTATGGAGCTAACAGCGTATGTTTTTCTCGCTCCCAAGCTTCGCTTATAGGTATCTACCCAACTTGTAGGTTAAGCCAATTTTTCATCGTTCCAACGCTCAGCGTTGGAATGCAGCCGTTGACGCTCTCCAGCGTCTTCATTGAAAAGCCCAAGCCATCATAAAACACAGACTGAAACGAGGACGCTGGAGCGTCCTCAGAGGCATTCCAACGCGGAGCGTTGGAACGATAATAAGTATTGAACTCCCGTTACCCGCTTAAACTTCGTGATAAATCGCCGCACCGTCCTGTAAAAACTCTTGCGATTTTTCGTCCATACCTATTTTTAAGGCTTCTTCTTCGGCAATGCCTTTTCATCGTTCCAACGCTCCGCGTTGGAATGCAGCTATTGACGCTCCAGCGTCTTCATTGTTAAAGCCCAAGTCATCAATAAAACACAACCTGAAACGAGGACGCTGGAACATTGAAACGATTGGAAACAATCTACACAAAATTGCCATTAATCTGCGATTCCTTTCAATAATTTAAAATTCTCATGCTGACAGGCTTTTTTATCAAATGAAAAAGTGTAAGGGCAACCGAATTTTTTATTGATTCTGGCAATAAAATAATCAGAAAAATCGGCGTTGCCTTGTTGATAATCTGTGTAAGCCAACAATGCTTCGGTTTGTGATGAAACGTAAATTTCTTTAGTATTTAATAGTTGTTGCACTATGGTCAAAATTACAGTTTTATCGTAGCGATAAGCGCGTTTTAAGACCCAAATAATTTCACATAAGGTAATTTCATTGATAAACGCGGGATTTTCTACGCTGCATTGGTTTTCAATGATTTCACTGGCTAATCGAGCTTGTTCTGGGTCATCTTGCACAATGTAGCGAATGAAAACATTGGTATCTAAACCTATCACAATTTCGCTCCTTCTAATTCAATGGCTTGTTTCATTTCTTCGAGACTCATCACGCGCTCTGGTTTTGGTGCAATGCCTTTTAGTTGTTTGATAGACTGTTGTGTTTCCGTTTCAGATTCTTCAATGACGACAATGACTTTTGCTTTAGTTAAATTGGGTTTAGTGCCTAGCCAATTTAATTTGCCATTGTCATAAATGGCTTCGTAACTTTTTAACATGATGATGCCCCTCAAATTCAATGTAATAGCCGATAGGATGGCGGAATGCGAGATAAACTGTCAAATTCGTGGTTATCTCCAGTCCGTAGGCGGGTTAGCGATAGCGTAACCCGACACACACCGTACACCATGTTGTGTCGGGTTACGGCTACCGCCTAACCCGACCTTGTATCTACTTCACTTACACTTCGTGATAAATCGCCGCGCCGTCTTGTAAAAACTCTTGCGATTTTTCATCCATACCTATTTTTAAGGCTTCTTCTTCGGCGATGCCTTTGGCAGCCGCATAGTTACGCACGTCTTGGCTGATTTTCATCGAGCAGAAATGCGGTCCACACATAGAGCAGAAATGCGCGACTTTTGCTGAATGTTTGGGCAAAGTTTCATCATGAAATTCGCGGGCTTTTTCAGGGTCAAGTCCGATGTTGAATTGGTCTTCCCAACGGAATTCAAATCGGGCTTTACTCATTGCATTATCGCGGGCTTGTGCGCCTGGATGTCCTTTGGCTAAATCAGCGGCGTGGGCGGCGATTTTATAGGTCACGATACCTTCGCGCACGTCTTGTTTATTCGGTAAACCTAGATGTTCTTTTTGGGTAACATAGCAAAGCATCGCGCAGCCGTACCAGCCGATATTCGCCGCGCCAATCGCTGAGGTAATATGGTCATAACCTGGCGCAATGTCGGTAGTGAGTGGTCCTAAAGTATAAAAAGGAGCTTCGCCGCATTCTTCCAGTTGTTTTTCCATGTTGATTTTAATCATGTGCAACGGTACATGACCAGGACCTTCAATCATGGTTTGCACATCGTGTTTCCACGCGATTTTAGTCAGTTCACCCAATGTTTCTAATTCGCCAAATTGCGCGGCATCGTTAGCATCATAAATTGAACCAGGACGCAGACCATCACCTAAAGAAAACGATACATCATAAGCTTTCATGATTTCGCAGATTTCTTCAAAGTGCGTGTATAAAAAGCTTTCGGTATGATGCGCTAAACACCATTTCGCCATGATTGAACCACCACGCGACACAATGCCCGTCATACGTTTAGCAGTTAATGGAACGTGGTGTAAACGCACACCCGCATGGATGGTAAAATAATCCACGCCTTGTTCTGCTTGTTCAATTAAGGTGTCGCGGAAAATTTCCCACGTTAAGTCTTCGGCTTTGCCGTTGACTTTTTCTAGGGCTTGATAAATCGGCACAGTACCAATCGGCACGGGTGAGTTGCGTAAAATCCATTCACGGGTCTCATGAATGTTTTTACCTGTCGATAAATCCATGATGGTATCGCCGCCCCAACGTATGCCCCAAAGCATTTTTTCCACTTCTTCATCAATCGATGAAGTCACTGCGGAGTTGCCCAGATTGCCATTGATTTTGACGAGGAAATTACGCCCGATAATCATCGGTTCTAATTCTGGATGGTTGATATTGCAGGGAATAATCGCTCTGCCCCGCGCTACTTCTGAACGCACAAATTCAGGGGTAATCACATCGGGAATGGACGCGCCAAATGAATCACCGGGATGCTGGTCTTTCCATAATTCGCGCATTTCTTCCATTTTTTGATTTTCGCGGATGGCGATAAATTCCATTTCAGGGGTGATAATGCCCTGTCTGGCGTAGTGCATTTGCGAAACATTTTTACCTGCTTTGGCACGGCGTGGTTTACGGATCAGTTCAAAGCGTAAATCAGCGGTAGCAGGATCGTTTAAGCGTTGTTTCCCAAACTCGGAGCTAGGACCTGCCAGTTCTTCGGTGTCGTTGCGTTCTAAAATCCACGCGGCTCGCATCGCTTTTAAGCCTTTTTTCAAATCCACGTCAACATTCGGGTCGGTATAAACGCCTGAAGTATCATAAACGTATAGCGGGACATTTTTTTCCACCGCACCAAAATGTACAGGGGTATCGGATAGCGTAATTTTGCGCATCGGAACCTGAATGTCAGGGCGTGAACCTTGGACATAGATTTTTTCTGAGGCGGGGTAGGAATCGATTTTTACTGAACTTGCGTTATTAGCAAGCTCTTCTTTTAGGACTGCGCTCATGCTGTTCTCCAAACATAGAATACGAAAGCGCAGGGAAGTTTGAGGGCTTTCCTACGCTGGTGTTAACCAGAGTCAGGTTCAAAGGGTTTAATCTCAGCTTATCAATGACAAGCACCCCTAGCCTTTTACGGATATGCCGCTAAGTTAAAGGAAAACAGCACAGATTGCAAGCAACCTTCCCTGTAAACATATCCTTAGGTTTAGTAGTGATTCATGGATTTTTCTATTTGTTATTCGTCTGTGCTATGCTCAACTGGTCTAATTAATTCTGTCACCGTCAACACTGGAGTCCTGCTAATGAAAAACTCTCTGTTTAAACTAACTGCCTTGTCTTTGTTGTGTTATGGCATAAGTACTCATGCCGAAACTGCCGTGAATATACAGATTCTCAGCGCGACGGTTAAAGATCAAAAAATTGATAACGCCAGCGTAATTTTGCAAAAAAATGGCGAACAATCGGTGACAGCTAGCACAGATGCCCAAGGTCAAGTTAGTCTTAAAAGTGCCATTACCGATGATGCTACCGCGTTACTTATCGTAAAAAAACAGGGCTATTCTGATTTAGTTGTTAAATGTCCGTGTGCGGGCATGACTTATGCGATTAGTCCTGTAATGAAAAATCTGGATGGGCTGCGTATTGTGCTGAACTGGGGAGCTAATCCACTGGATTTAGACTCGCATATAGTGTATCCAAATAATCATATTTATTTTGAAAACATGAAAGGCACGGATGCTTTATTAGATGTAGACGACACCACCAGCTTCGGTCCTGAAACCATTACCATTGAACGCAAACATGACAATGAGCGTTATGTGTACGCCGTACATAATTACTCAGAAGGCAGTAATCCAAACTCTACTAGCTTGTCCGCTAGTCAAGCCAAAGTGTTTGTTTATGTCGGTCAAACGCTGATAAAAACTTATTACGTGCCGCAGAATAAGGTGGGTAATTTGTGGGCGGTGTTTGCTGTTACCGAAACGGGCGAATTTCAGGATTTTAATACTATCAAAGGTGTGACTAGCGAAAAACGCTTACAAACCGATGAGTTTCAAGGTATTGCCAATAATGCCACGGTGGAAACAGTTGCTTACAGTGCTGATAGTCAAACCAATGCTAAAGAACTCAACAAGCAAGGTGAACAAGCCTATCACGCGAAAAATTACGATGAAGCAATTCGTTTATATAAAGCCGCGATTGACTTAGATGGTAACTACGGTCAGGCTTATAGCAATTTAGGTTTAGCATTTCAAAAAGCCAATAATGTTTCTGAAGCTCTATGGGCAAATCGTAAAGCTATCGCCCTAGCCACAGGTGACACTGCTGCTGACGTTCGCGCCAGCTCTCATTATAATAACGGTAAAATTTACGAAGACGCAAAACAATGGGATGACGCATTGCGTGAATATCACTATGCCAAACGCGAAAAAGAAAACGATGTTTATGACAAAGCGATTCAACGGATGCAAAAACAAGGGGCTAAATAATGCGCCGTTTATCCTCGCTAGCGATTAGCTGTTTATTGTCGTTCTCTGTTCATGGCGCGGGTCCTGCTGTCATCGCAAAAGTAGATCGTCATCTTTGGCAAGCACCCATTAACACGCCTGATAGTTTTGACAAAGCTTCTCGCGCCGCCATATTAGTGTACGCGCTCAGTTTGCAAGATATGCAAAAGTTGTCCGATACTGATATGAAAGTCGCGTTTAAAATCAAAACGGTTAATCGTGCTTCGGTGACTAAATGGTTAAATAAAGAATTGGCTTTATCTTTGCTCAACTATCAACAAGCAGTAAAAAGCTGTGCAGGTGATGATTGGACGTGTGTTGCTAGCATTAGCTCAACTGCCGAATTAGTTAATAACGCCGAGACAGTAACAACAAAAATCCCCCCTACTTTAGCCGCATGGCGTGATAATCTGGAACAATTCACCCGTGCCTATACCGCTGAACAATTGCGTTTAGCGGCATTATTTCCCACTACCAGCAGTGAAATTGCTACCTTCAATGACAATGAATGGAATGGCGATACGTTTGCTGACCGCCAGTTTTTGCTGACTTTCGATGATGGTCCAACTAAACCACAGGGTGATACTGATAAGGTATTAGCTATGCTTGCGGCTAATCAAAAAAATGCAGTGTTTTTTGTGTTAGGGAAAAATTTACAAAGCCGTTTAAGTAAAACTAATGCTAAAACTTTGGCAGAACTGTATAAGGGTCAATGTGTCGCGTTACACGGTTGGGAGCATCAATCTCATGCAAAATGGGCAAACTGGCAAGACTCGATTACCCGCACGAAAAATCTATTAACCACCACTTTACTCGGACAAAACGCGGCAACAGAGGGGATTTTTTTGCCTCTTTTTCGCCCGCCTTACGGACAACGCAAAGCTGACAGTGGTGCTTTTTTTCAACAACAAGGTTTGCAAGTGACCTTGTGGAATTTAGATTCGCAAGACTGGAATAATCAAGTCAATAGCGATGATGCACTCAATCGTATGCTGACTTTAATGCTGATTAAACGTCATGGCGTGTTGCTATTCCACGATGTTCATCCCAAGGCGAAAACTGCATTACCGATTTTATTTAATGAATTGGGCAATGCAGTTGAATGGCGCGACTGTCATCAGCTGTAATTCTTAATTTACTCCGTTTTGATTCAAAAACCGTATGGTTGCTATTTCAGCACGGATAACATCCCTTCAAGGGATGTTATCCGTTATCTGCAATAAAAAAACTGCACGTTTTCTGGCTAAGGAAGGAGTAGTTACCAATGGGTGTAATTGATTGCAATACCTGCCAACTTTCCATTTGTTACAAATTTATTTTAAAAAATTAACATAAGTTAATTTTTTTATAGTGATCATGGATAAAATGAAGCTGTTTTGTGAGCTAGATGAATTTTTCAAATAAAAGATGTTTGCACTGAGCCTATCGAAACGTGTCATGAATTTGTCGAATGGTGTGAATGTGGTTAGACTATTCGACAAGCTCACCACGCACGGTATCGTTTTATTGTGCTTTTGCTGTATCTCACAAGAAAATAAATAAAAATTATTTTATTTTTCAATTGGTTGCGTAAAATAACACTCTGTTGTGCCATTGTGGCTATACCGTGTTATTGCTAGATAATAACTCATGTTATGCACTGTCGTTAGAAAAGAAATAGATATGTGATATTAGTTACAAACACAATATTGGGTAAATGCTAAACTTAGGCAAAAAGTAGAAACTTTTTCCAGTGTAGTCAAAGGCGTATTCACTGTTTATACCTAGCCTTAGCATTCGTTACCCATCGGAAAATAAGAAATGATGTCACTAAAATACCAAACAAATCGGTTTAGTGTTGTCGTTATGATAATAACGGCAATGGCAACTGCCAACGTGCAGGCGACTACGCCTACTTCTGATTTTCAGACGTGGATATCTGTCAATATTAATGTCAAATTAACATATCAACTACGCGGTTTTTTAGAGCTTCAGCAGCGCATAGGCAATGACAATACACATAGGGAGAACAAACAATGAACTCAGAATCAAGACGATCTTATCGTAAAAAATTGATAACCAACGGTCTGGTTTATATCAACAATGAAGAAGAAGAGATATTCGTTATTAATATTTCCATGACAGGTGTGCTGGTTCAATTAAGTCGTGAAATTTATTCGAGTGACAGTGCGAGTACGTTTAATGACTCATTAGTATCAACCATCGTTGATTTTTATTTTCCGCAATTGCGTTTAGCAGGTACAGCAGAAGTAAGTCGAGTTAATAAAGATGAGCGTCATGTCACACTCGCATTAAAATTTAACGATATTACCTACAACATTGACAACTTACTTTACAAAAGAAGGGTTTACAGAAAAAAAATGGCTGTTCAAGGACAGCTTCTAGTGAATGATGAATATTGTAATTTTTATACTATCAATATTTCAGTTGAAGGATTAATGATTCGACTGGCAAAAACGGTAACCGTGACAGAAGGCATGACTACTTCGTTTGAACTTAAAGATTTGGGTTTAAAAGGCGAAGCAACTATTGTATGGATAGATTTTGATATTGATGGTAACAGATTAATAGGCTTGAAATATATCAACATGGACACCGATGAAATCAAAGGTGTACCCCGTTTTTTCACGCATCATAGTTAGGTCTACCTTTAAAAACAACGGTGTTTTTATCTAACACCGCTGTTTTAAGTTGGTTTGCTTTTACTTACGCTTTAACCTTAATCCGATAACGTCTATCACACGCTGCGCATAAACCCCCTACCGCCATAAAAATCGCCCCTAGCCATATCCAGCGTATAAACGATTTATAATAAATCCGTAAACTCCACGCACCTTGTTTGCCTAATGGCTCACCAATGGCGACAAATAAATCTCTAAACAAACCCGCATCAATTGCCGCTTCGGTCATTGGCATGGTTTGTACTTGATACACGCGTTTTTGTGGTTCAAGTTGCGCGACTTGTTTGCCCTCATGACTGACCGTTACAAACGCTTGTTGAGCGATATAATTCTCACCTTGAGTTTCTTTGACACCATGAAACGAAAACACATAACCCGACAACTCTACGCTTTCATCAGGTGCAAGCCGCACATCTTTTTCCACGCTGTACACCGAGGTTAAAGTAATACCAATGACAAACACTGCAATGCCACAATGCGCAATGGACATTCCATAAAAACCTGACGGAATAGACACTAACCGCTGCCATGAAAAACCTTGTACGCCCACACGGTCTACCAACGATAAGCCCGTCATTGCTACCGTCCATAATGCCAGTGTTAAACCCAATGCCGCTGCCCACGAATAAAATGGCAGTGATAATGGCAACAATAAACCACCCAGCACACAGCCAACGACCAGCCAGCGCACTCGCACCGCCAGTGTTTGAATACTGTCTTTTTTCCAGCGCAACAACATCCCTATACCCACTGCAACCGCTAACGGTGCAGTTAAGGGAATAAATACCGCATTAAAATACGGAGGGCCTACCGAAATTTTGCCTAAGCCCAAGGCATCAATCACCAAAGGATACAAAGTGCCTAATAAAATACTTGCCGCTGTCACCACTAACAGCACATTATTCAATAAAATAACCGATTCTTTAGAGACCAGTTCAAATGTCGTGCTACTTTTTACGCTAGGAGCGCGAACGGCATACAATAACAACGAACCGCCAACGACCACCGCTAAAAATACCAAAATAAACAAGCCGCGTGTTGGATCACTGGCAAACGCATGAACCGAAGTTAATACCCCAGAGCGCACTAAAAACGTTCCCAGTAAACTTAAGGAGAAGGCAAAAATAGCCAGTAACACCGTCCACGTTTTAAATACGCCACGTTTTTCAGTTGCGGCTAATGAATGTAGTAACGCCGTACCCACTAACCACGGCATAAACGAAGCATTTTCTACAGGATCCCAAAACCACCAACCGCCCCAACCGAGTTCGTAATATGCCCACCAACTACCCAAGGCAATACCAAAAGTCAAAAACATCCACGCCATATTCGTCCACGGACGCGACCATCTTGCCCACGCTGAGTCCAAACGCCCTTCTAGTAATGCCGCAATAGCAAAAGCAAACGCCACTGAAAAACCCACATAGCCCATATATAACATCGGTGGATGTATCGCTAACCCCACGTCTTGCAATAACGGGTTTAAATCACGTCCTTCTTCGGGAATAGGGAAGAGCCGCTCAAACGGATTAGAGGTGAATAATAAAAATAATAAAAAGCCAATCGACACCAGCCCCATCACGCCTAATACCCGCGCCAGTGTGGCATCAGGAATACTTTTACTGAATTGCGCGACTAACGCCGTCCATATCGTCAACACCAAGCCCCATAATAACAATGAACCTTCATGCGCTCCCCATACGCCTGAAATTAAATACAGGGTTGGCAACGCGGTATTGGAATTAGTTGCGATATATTTGACCGAAAAATCATGGGTCAAACAGCTATAGGTTAAACAGCCGTAAGACAATGCCATAAATAGTAGCTGCGCAAACGCGGCTGGTTTGGCAACGGCAATCCAGCCTGCTAAGCCGCGAAACGCACCAATAATGGGTACTATGCCCAACACCAGTGCCATGCACAAAGTGAGTATGAGCGAAAAATGTCCGAGTTCGGCAATCATTTTTAAATCCTAATTTTATTGTTAATTGTTCGCGCTTTGTATTGTTCTACGCGCTACTTGCTGATTTTTAAAATACTGGAGCTACCCTTAGCTTGCTTTATTATACCGCGCTCTGTGCCCAATAAAAAATCATTGACTATAATCAAGTATTTCGCTACAATGTCGATCTCAGTTAAGGATTTTCATTTGATGGTTCTTTAGTGTGTGAGTAAAATCGGGGTGTAGCGCAGTTTGGTAGCGCGCCTGCTTTGGGAGCAGGATGTCGGGGGTTCGAATCCCTCCACCCCGACCATTTTTACTGACTTTTTAGAACATCAAGCCATTATGCGCATCCTATTATTCCTGTCTTTTTGACAAGAATTTTCTAAGTTTTATGGGGTTATAGCTCAGCTGGATAGAGCATCGGCCTTCTAAGCCGAGGGTCGCAGGTTCGAGTCCTGCTAACCCCACATTCAAATCAATAAGTTAGTTTCATTTCCCCGCTATTTATTTTCAGTGTGTAGTAAATTTGTCCCATTTGTTGTGATTTTTTCGGCGTATTGCGCTAAATGTTCACTGGATAAATGTGCATATCTCAGTACCATAGTTAAATCAGACCATCCACCAAGTTCCTTCAGTACGTTTAATGGTGTTCCTGCCATAACGTGATTAGATGCCCAACAGTGACGTAAGTCATGCCAGCGAAAATCCTCTATGCCAGCGCGAATTAATGCGTTACGCCATGCGTGATTATTTGCCCGTGTCACCGCTTTACCATGATAGGTGAAGACGTGCGTACCAATAGGTTCACATTCTCGCAAAATCGCCATTGCATCACTGTTTAATGGCAGTGCAATTGCTTTGCCGCTTTTTGATTCGTTAGCATTTACCCACGCACACTTTCGCGTCATATCGATTTGTGACCATTGCAAGCCTGTGACGTTTGATTGTCTTAATCCAGTGGCTAAGGTGAAGCGCATCATTGCTTGTAAATGTTCGGGCAGTTGTTTGAGTAAGCGATTTATTTCTTCGTGGCTTAACCATCTAACCCTGTCATTTTTTACGGGTAGGAGTTTTATGGTGGGTATGTTGTCTATCCATTCCCATTCGTTCTTTGCTTTGTTTAATACAGCCCGCAAAAAAGACAAGGTGTGATTCACAGTCGAATAGCCTGCACCTGTGTTTAGCTTTTCAGCTTTAAGGCGTTCAATCATGGTTTTGTTAATGTCGTCTAAACATTTATCGTGTAGGTAGGTGTTTAACCATTTCAGATAGGACAAATCATCAACAAGGCTTTTTCGATGACCTTGTTCATTAATCCATCTTTCGCTTGTTTCTTGCCAGCTATAACGCGGTTTAACGCCTAATTCTTTAATTCTCCACGATTCAGCTTTGAGTTGGTCGTGTAATTGTTGCGCGTGTTGTTTGTTTTGCGTGCCTAAAGAACGTTGAATTCGGCAACCGTTGCGGTCGGTGTATTGTATCCACCATGTTTTTTTGCGTAGATAGAGTGACATAGTGTTGACTGTGTTTTTTTAAGTTTGCGGATTTATGTGCTTTATGTGCTTTATTCAGTAATGACGCGGGTTTTGATGTGCTTCCTATGTGATTCTTTGTGCTTTTATAGAAGCACTAGAAGCACATTAAGAAGCGTATAGAAGCAGATAAGAACAACCTTGTAAGACTTGGTATTGCTACAAAGAAGCACAAGAAGCACATAAAAGTTATTTTTAAACTTTAAATTAACAATCTTCCATAGGTTTTAGCCAAAACCCTCGAATACCCTTATTTTGAACGCTTGTAATACCGTGTTTTTCCAGAAAAGGCTTTACTTCCTTAAGCTGGTTCTTTGTAGGAATATGAATGCCACAAATAATAAGAATATCGGTGGCGGTGTAGTGGAACTTGCCAGTGGTGTTCGTTAAGTCGAAACGCTTAGCAATTAATTCATCTATTAAGCTGATCTCTGTGTGTTGTTCGTGTTTATCCATTAACAGCTTCTCAAGTTCATTAGAAGCCCACCAGATAGCATTATTATCAGTGGTGTATTCATGCCAGATTTGCGCCCATAAACCTTGTAGAAAGTCATCACCAACGGGTAAACGTTTAATTAACTTAACGGCAATGGGCAGGAAGCGACGATTGCCCGTTTTGTCCACTAAAAACTGCTCTGGATTAACTGAACCACAAAAGGAAGTGCGCCGCTTGTAGTTAGAAATAGCGCGATCATAAGGTAATCTAATCTTATCCTCTGTTTGGCTAAGAAAGGCTTTTAAGCGTTCAATGTCAGACTTTCTGAACGTTGCATCTAATTCTCCCAGTTCGCATATCCACGTCGATAAGCAACGCCGTAAACTATTGGTGTCATCAGGATCTAAATGTTCTCCAGTGGCTATGTATTGCTGTAAATATTGCGGGGCCAGTGATTTAAACCACGTCGTTTTACCTATGCCTTGTTCACCTTGCAACACCATAACAAGCTCAAACTTTGCCAAGCCATTCACTTTTGCATTTTTAGCAGAATCCGCCGCCGCCACACATTGATATAACCACGTTCTTAAAGCAAGGTCTCGATAGCGTTTATCAGCATCAACAACGATCAAAGAATCCGCAACTACTCGAAAATAATCGGTATCGTTTTTAATCCCTGCTTTGATAAAATCTAGGATTGGATTAGTGGTGTTAGTTAGCATTAATGCAGGCAGTAAGTTCATAGTGGATTGTGGTAGGTTGTTGAGTGAAAGCAAGGAACTCAACCACGCGTAATTACTACTCTCACTTAAGTCGTGGTCGTTATCGTTATCACCGAAATAGACCTTTTGTGACTTGCCAATATTGTTGTATTGGCACGTTATTTCATAGTGTTCAAACAACGCGGTTAAATTGGCTATTGTGCCTTTATACGAACCGCGCTCGCCCTTGTCTGGTAAGTGTCCATCGGGTATGGCTTCGTTAAAATTCATGTTATACCCCACAAAACACATCGTGTTTTAGCCTCTTCAATAGCCTCGTTTACAGTGTCATAGCTCGCATAATATGTAGGGCCATTCAACTCAACATTATCCAAACACCAAAGTGAATAACGTTTGAATGTTTCATAACTGATAATAAACGGATTATTCCACCACCGTTTTAATTCTGTTTTAGAACGCTGGTTGTGTGGTGTGTCGTAAAAACTAGCTGGTAATTTTGGATTAATTGCAATTCTCATATCATTCACCTTCAGACAAAACCACGCCTGAAGCGTTAGTAATTAGTTCACGAATTGCCGTGGCTTTTTCGCCTTTCCAGTTACCCATCAATGCTCTTTTAGCATTACTTGGATCAATGGCATTCTCCAAACAAAAGCGGTTAAAGCTGGTATCTTGCAGCGTGAAACTTGCCTTGATTGTGTTTAATAACTGTTTGTTAGTCATAACGCCCCCTAGATTGCGCAAATAACGTAACGCACAAAGCGCACGTTCGATTGAATGATTTGTGTAGCGTGAAGGTGATTAACCGCCATAAACGCGATTAACGCCTTGTCTTGTGTTGGTGCAGCGACCAGTGAAGTTTTTTCCACCAAGTCGCCATCGGTTGTTTGCACCAATGCGATGATTTCGCACAGTTCTCCGTATATTGTTTGCATTTTTAAGCCTCTTTGCTATTGTTTGTCAGAGTTAACCATTACCAGTAACGGGCAATGTGTGCAAATAATAGAAGGGTATTACGTCAATGTCAAAAGAAATAACGCAAATTACGTCATCAGGTGATAGGGTTTCTTTGTTTAGAAAGGATAAAAAGCTATCACAACAAGAGCTTGCAGACGCTATTGGAGTAAGCAGGGGCTATATTGGTGACATAGAAAGAAATAGAAGCGAACCATCATCGAACTTCCTGACGTTATTAGCGTCAAAATTAAATGTGAGTGTTGATTGGTTGCTAACAGGTGAAGGTGAAATGTATCGCCTTCAGACAGGATTAAACGATCTACACGCCACCAAGATTGTCCAAATGTATGACGCGTTGAACGATGTCCAACAACGAGAAATTTTATCTGCTCTTGAAGAAAAAAAGCAGCTCAATAACCTAATGGAAGCGGTGCATCAATTGCAGTTAAAAGTCGGTTAGCGAACCTAAGCCGAGGAGCGTGTAGTAAATTTGTAGTAAACCGTATCGGCAAAAAACCCTACAAGCCACGCCACGCCTAGTGTTGCGCTGTAGTAACTTTGTAACCATAAAAATGAGAGAGCATCGGCTTAAAAATGATGATTAAAACCGTGTTAGTGCTGTTATGTTTGTTGTTCACCATGCCCATTAGTTACGCGGCTAATACTCCTTGTTCGGGCAATAAAAACGGTATTGCCCATTGTGAGGGTTCTCAATTTATCTGCAATGATGGTAGTGTGAGCGCGTCAAAACTGGATTGTTCAACGACGTTTGTTGCTATCAACGTTGAACAGCGCGTCATCCAATGTTTTTTTGAAGATAGGATTATCAGCCCACAACTCGCTAGGACAAATATTAACAAGGTGGGCAATAATTATCCTGATTTGCCGTGAACCATCACCGTGTAATGATTGATATATTACGCTTCTATTTACATGACATTGACGCGCTAAATCTTGCACTTTTACGCCCTGATTAGTTAATAATTCAATCGTTTTCATCACACATCATCCAAAGAATAAATATGCTTAATGATAATGCAAAAAAACTAATAAAGCTTGTTGGTGTAATATTAACCGTAATATTTGCCGTGCTTGAAGCAATTGCCGCTATGTTTGGTGGTTAATTTGTCCAATTATCAAAACCACCATCATGTAAATTATCTTGAACGATTTGAACAAACATATTTACTAATCCAGAAGCCGTTAATGTGTTGGCTGAACTAAATACAGGATGTAATTCATTGGCGATTATTTCAGCTTCACGCGCCGCCCAATAACAAGCATCAACGCTTATTGCATCACAAGTTTTTTCTACTGCCAAGCCGCTATATTTTTTTGCTTTGTCGCACAAAGAATTAACCGCTTCAGCACCATCCATAAGAATTTGCCGATCAGCCACAAAGCTATTAAACGCCTGTAACAATTTTTCAATAAATATCAGCAAGGCGATTAATAATGCTAGTGTTATTTTTAACCATAGCGGTGAAGCTAATTTTATTTGTAATAAGAACTCAATTAAAACTTTGATAGCTTGCCCCATTGCTAACACAGCACCGACCTTTTCAATAAATGCCATAATCGAAAGCCCGCTTGTTATTGCCTTAGATGCTTTACAAAAAACAGCACCCAGTCCGACGGCAAAAGCCACTGCTATTAAAATATCACCCGCATCCAATTTGTTTTGTTCTTTCAAATGTTTTGCAATTCGTGCAAGGTCTTTGGTTGTCCATTCATGTTTTGATCTTGCAGAATATTGATATGGCCCATATCTTTTACCGTGTACAAGTTTGTAATACATAAATCACCTTTTTTGTTATTTTTTGATTAATTTTATTCAATTTAATTTCAGTACGCGTGCTGAAACTTTATAATGAAAAAAATAATAAATTTAATGAAATCAATAAGTTATAAATATTTTGAGTATAAAAAAAGCCATACCGAAGCATAGCTTTTTAATTATCGCGGCTTAAATCGCATTGTACGCGGTCGTTAATTTTCGGTATCGTTTCGCCGTCGCCGATCACCGCAAAACGTACCAAGATTAGCGCGAAGTTCGTTAACTGCTTTGGTGTTTTCTTTTAAATCTTCATGCCATTGTTTACGTTCTGCTTCATGACTATCTGATTCTTTTTCGTTCGACTTGGTAAAAAAACCAAACTGCTTATTTAATGCCACACACAAAACAAGAATAAAGAACCCTGCTATTCCGTATTTATCAGCAATTAAAATAAGCTGTTCCATTTTTAGTTACCTGACCAGTTTTTAATTGCCGCATAAACAGCATGGTTAGCGCGTACCTGTGCAAGATATGGCGTTAACGGTGGCAATGTTAACGGTGGCGTTAAACCTGCAAGATAAGTTTGTAACTGTGTTAGCTTGGTCGGATCATCATTAATGATCTTCAATGCTACTTCGCTTTCGTACTTACTCACATCAAGGTTAACGTTATAAATCGATAAAACGCTTAAAGCTTGTGATTGTGTTAGTCCTGCCGTGCGTAACTCATCAAACCCACCACCAATGTCGATAATGCCCATTGCCGTTGTTGCCATCAACGAATTACCCAACGCATAAAACACGCTGTCGTTATCATCAACAAACTGTCCGCTTTTTAGTTTAAAGATGATCTGGTCAAGCCGTAATTTATCGGCGGCTTGTTGTTCTATGGTTTGGATAAACTGAACAGGTGTGGCGGTAAATAATGCCTGTACGCCAATTGACAGAGTGTTAAGTATTGCCCGCTTAGCACTGGATGAACCTATAATAAATACTAACTGTTGTTCAACCGTTAACGCTCTAATAGCGGTGTATTGTTCGTTTGTGTACGTCGAAGCCGCCAACAAGGCTTCAATGACATTATCATTTGAAACCTGAACAACGATGCCCATACCGTTTGAGTCATTGGCTTGCGTAATGCCTTTTACTTCTACCCACACATCAGTTAATAAAGCGCGGGCATAGATAGTTAATCCAACACCAACTAATGACGAATTAGCTAGAAATGTAATACGGTCGTAAATGCCCGCGCCCACGTCGTAAGATTGAATAGTATCATGTGGTATATTCAGTGTTGCCGTTGATATAACCGCAATACCAGCACCTTCGTTCAGTGAATTAAATGATTCAGCGTGACTAAATACTAATGCGGTTGTTGCTTGGTGCTTAATGCCTAAATACATGGTAATTCTCCAGAAAACATTAATTTAATTAGAACTTATGTTTTACTCGATAATCTGTACAGTTTTCACGCTACAAACGACATTTTAATGCAGTAGATTTGTCACAACGAAGTGATTAAATTGTATCGAATACAGTATGGTTGCAGTGTGTTTTGATTGCGATGTTATCGCAATATATTGATTTTTAACTAATATAAGTTAAAGTTCCGTGCTTCTAAGCCGAGGGTCGCAGGTTCGAGTCCTGCTAACCCCACATTCGTTTTTATCGTTACACTCCCTTCAAGCCATTCTTATTGCTTTCTGCAATATCAATTCTAAGCGTTCACTTGTTTACTATTTTTTAACGGTTCAATACTCCAATGAGTCACTGCCCAGTTAATTAATTCAGTCACAGGTGCGTGTTGTAGTTCCATCGGTGGATTTTGTTTCAATAGACATAATAAGTTAAAAACCACACTATGCGACTTTGTTAAATCAACAGCCGTTGCTCGCGTTTGTTTGCTGAGTTTATAGCCGTGCTGATCGACAATAATCGGAACGTGCATATAGTCAGGACTGGGTATTCCCAATAGTTGTTGTAAATAAATTTGTTTAGGCGTTTCCGTCAATAAATCAATACCACGCACAATTTGATTAACCTGTTGCAAGTTATCATCGATAACCACCGCAAACTGGTAAGCAATAATTCCATCTTTACGTTTTAAAATAAAATCGCCGTGTTGTTTAGCTAAATTATGAGAAATTAAGCCTTGTAAGCCATCTTCAAAACTAATAAGTCGCGAATCCGTTTTAAGGCGTAACGCGCTAACTATATCAGGCTGGGGGGATTTATTACGACAAGTACCATTGTAAACGGTGACAGCCATTAAGTCTTTTCGACTACAGCTACAAGGATAAAGCAGTTGTCTTTGCCTCAGATTATTAAGGCTATCGTGATAACTATCAAGACATTGGCTTTGGTAAATAACGCGCTCATCCCAATGCAAACCAACGCTATCGAGTGTTCTTAGTATCGCATCTGCCGCGCCTTTTACATTACGCGGAGTGTCAAGATCATCAATGCGTAGCAACCATTTCCCTTGCTGTGAACGAGCTTGAAGAAAGCTAGCAAGAGCGGTGTACAGTGAGCCTAAATGCAAAGGGCCGGTCGGTGAAGGAGCAAACCGACCCACAACGGGTTTTTTGTCTGGGTTAGACAAGTTTAACCCATTTGTTTTTCTCGAATTTCATCTAAGGTTTTGCAATCGATACATAAAGTTGCGGTTGGTCTGGCTTCTAAACGACGAATGCCTATATCAATACCACACGATTCACAAAAACCATAATCACCTGATTCAATGGCTTTAAGCGATTCGTCAATTTTTTTAATTAGTCTACGCTCACGGTCACGAGTTCTCAGTTCTAAGCTGAATTCAGACTCTTGGGTTGCGCGGTCGTTAGGATCAGGAAAATTAGCAGCATCGTCCTGCATATGGTGGACTGTACGGTCTACTTCGTGCATTAACTCAGCTTTCCAATTACCAAGAATCTTCTCAAAATGTTTGAGATGATCTTCATTCATATATTCCTCGCCTTCTTTTTCTACATAAGGCGTAAAACTGAAAGGTGAGGTATTCGGTTTAGCAGTATCGGTCATCCATTAACTCCAAAGGACAAGGTAAAAAACTGCGTCTTTTTAGCAGAATAGTCACTGCTTAGCAAGGATTATTGGTATCATCTTCGTTTTTGAGCAATGGTGTTAAGCATGGATAAACGATTAGCAAAGCGAACCTTGAGTATATCTTCGTTTCATGTCATGGATTTATTACGTCGAGCTAAGCAATTAGAAGCCCAAGGTAGAGACGTTATTCACATGGAAATTGGGGAGTCTGACTTTCCCTCTCCACAAGCTATTGTCAATGCAGGCGTTAAACAACTGCTCACAGGTGAAATAAAATACACCTCAGCCGCTGGTTTGCCTCAGTTGCGAGAAAAAATAGCCGATTTTTATCTGCAACGCTATGGGGTAACAGTGGCAACGCGGCGGATTTTCATCACACCTGGTGCATCTGGGGCATTTTTACTGGCGTTTGGGGTTAGTCTAAATCCCGAAGAACAATTATTGATGACAGATCCTTGTTATCCCTGTAATAGTAATTTTGTCACTTTGTTCGATGCCAAAACCAAAACCATCGCAGTGGATGCCAGTACTAATTATCAACTAACCGCCGAACACATACAGCAACACTGGACACAAGCGACCAAAGGCGTATTAATAGCGTCACCGTCTAATCCCACGGGTACGCTAATTGACACTGAAGCGTTAAAACAAGCGATACAAACCGTCCATCAATTAGGGGGATGTTTTTATTCTGACGAAATTTATCACGGCTTGGTGTATGACCAACACGCTAATTCCGCGCTGGAATTTAGCGATGACGTGTTTATCATCAACAGTTTTTCCAAATATTTTGCCATGACAGGTTGGCGTATCGGTTGGTTAATCGTACCCGAAAGCTTTATTGAAGCGACTGAAAAACTGGCGCAAAATATTTTTATCGCTACCTCAACGGATGCCCAATATGCGGCACTCGCCGCCTTTGATGATGACACGCTGACAGAACTGGAACGCCGCCGCGCAGAATTCGCCCTACGCCGTGATTTTCTTTATGAAAACCTAGTGCGTCTTGGCTTTGAAATCCCCATTAAACCCGAAGGCGCGTTTTATATTTATGCCAACTGTAGTAAATTTACCGATGACAGTTATCAATTTGCCTTAGATTTATTGGAAGCAGAAGGCGTAGCAGTGACACCTGGTAAAGATTTTGGTAGCAATGACGCACATCACGCGCTACGCTTTGCCTATACCACCTCCATAGACAGAATGGCGATTGCCATGCAACGCTTAGAACGCTTTATCAGCAAAAATACCTGAATGACTGGAGTGCAAACCTAGCTTTGTACTCCTCTGTAGGCTGCCGCTTTATACGGTCAACACAATTTTACCGCTAGTATGTCTTGTTTCTATGAGCTTATGCGCCCTAGCCGCTTCTTTTAGTGGTAATAATTGGCTGATATGCGGTTTTAATCGCCCTTGATCGGCATACACTGCACACTGATTTAAAATGGCGATGTGCTTGTCTCTGGCTTCGGGTAAATCTTTTAACATAGGCGTTAGCATTAATTCAAAGCCTATCAATAAATTACGCACTCTGGCTTCTGCTAAATCCAATGCACCTGGGTCTAACAAAGTCACCAGTCGCCCAAAATGCGCAGTCGCTTGAATACTGTCTTTAAAAACCGCTGGGCTGACGGTATCAAATACCAAATCCGCACCTTTGTTGTCAGTGAGTTTGTTTACCTCATCGACAAAACCATGTGGGTGATAAATTACCGCTTCATCTGCCCCCAAGCTTTTAACAAAATCGCTCTTTTGTTCAGAACTGACAGTAGTAATCACTCTCGCGCCTTTGATTTTTGCCAATTGAATCGCAATATGTCCTACTCCACCTGCTCCCGCATGAATCAGCACAGTCTGCCCTGCTTGCAAACCACCACGGTCAAACAACGCGCCCCACGCGGTAATAAACACCAACGGCGAAGCAGCAGCTTCAATATAAGAATAGCTGTGTGGCATTAAACTGGCGTAACGCTCATCGAGTACGTTGTATTGTGCGTAATTGCCTTGCTCACGTCCTAAACCACCATGACAAAACCAGACCTTATCGCCTAGCTTAAAGCGACTGACCGCACTGCCTATATCAATCACGTCGCCCGCGCCATCACAGCCTAAAATAGCAGGGGGTTCATTGCCATAAAACAACCCATTAGCACGAATTTTAGTATCGACAGGATTCACTCCCGCCGCAGCTAATTTAACTTTAATCTGCGTGGATTTGGTAATGTCAGGCTCAGGACTGTCTTGAAATTTTAAAACATCCGCATCACCGATAGCGGTCATAACAATAGATTGCATTTTTTAACCCGTTAATTTAATTAAGCGAATAGGTTAAAGTTTACTCCCATTAATGGTGGCTAAAAATATCTACTGCTGTTATTTTTAGCCCCGCACTAAAAACTTACGCTAAAATGGCTGTCACTATAGCAACTACTCTGCCCTAAAACGTATGTTAAAAAAAATATTTCCAATTCTAATAACAAGTTGTCTATTAACTGCCTGCGTTACCAGTCCTACAGGTAGAAGCCAACTACTTGTCATGCCCGATGCACAAATTGACCAAATGGGATTGCAATCTTTTGCAACCCTGAAAAGCCAAAAACCAATTAGCCAAAATGGACAATTCAACCAAATAGCCAGTTGTATCGCAGGCGCAATTACCCGCGAAGTCGGCGGTGCGTGGGAAGTCGTGGTATTTGAAGACGCATCACCCAATGCCTTTGCCTTACCTGGTAATAAAATCGGTATTTACACAGGAATGCTTACCCTAGTAGACAATCAGGATCAATTGGCGGCAGTTATCGGACATGAAATTGGTCATGTTTTAGCCAAACACAGCAACGAACGCGCCTCGCAAGACATGGCAGTTAATCAAGGTTTAGGCATGGTGCAAGCCATGAGCAATCCCCAAACCGCAATGGGACAAACTGGAATGGCGTTATTAGGTTTAGGTGCGGAATATGGCATACTCAAACCCTATAGCCGCACTCAAGAAAGCGAAGCCGATATTATCGGTGTTGATTTAATGGCAAAAGCAGGTTTCGATCCCAGACAAAGCATCAACCTATGGCAAAAAATGGAACAAGCTACCAAAGGGCAACAGCCTGTAGAATTTATCTCCACCCATCCAGCCCACGCCACCCGCATTCAACAGCTAGAAGAACACATGCCGCAATCAATGGGCTTATTTCAACAAGCCCAAGCAACGGGTAAACAGCCGCGTTGCCAGTAATATCCAAGGTAGGCGCGAATTCATTTGCACCTTAAAAAAACACTAAATCGGGTTTAGCGTAGCGTAACCCGATACCCTACTAAATAGGAAAGCCCATGTTATGGTCAGAAGTCATCACCAACCCCTATTTAAAAGACCTGCCCTTTAAAATAGAACTCAATCGCTACGGAAAAATAGAAATGTCTCCAGCCTCTAATAAACATGGTCGTTTGCAAGTCTATTTGAGTATTTTATTAGAACGGCAATTAAAAAAAGGCGTGGCATTAACCGAATGTTCTATACAAACCTGTGAAGGCGTTAAAGTCGCTGACGTGGCATGGTGTTCTGATGACTTTATAAAACAACACGGTTATGAAACCCCCTATACACACGCACCAGAAATATGCGTAGAAATTGTATCGCCTTCAAATTCCAAAGAAGAAATGGCAAATAAAGTCTGCTGGTACTTACAAGCTGGCGCGGTAGAAGTATGGGTTGCATGGGAACAAGGCGAAATAGACTATTACAATGCCTCAGGTAAACTAGCTCAATCTGCTTATGGACTGACTGTAACATTACCCAAGTTAAATTAACTGGTGTTACGCACACCACCCAAAAAAGTTATAATTTTCAACATGGAAAAAGAAAAACTAGAGTTAGTTACCGATTATCTGATTTGCAACAGTGGTTTTGCGACAGCGACAGGCTTTGTGTGATGCCGTGTTGCTTGAGTAGTTTTCGGTGGCTGTCGGAGGCGTATTGACTGCCTCGGTCGGAGTGCCATAGCAAACCTTTTTTAGGTTTTCGTTCCAGATTGCCATAATCAGTGCGTCGTTGACCAGCTTAGTTTTCATGCGTTCTGCCATAGACCAGCCAACGATTTGCCGTGGCTCACGCTATCACCTTGTTTTGCCAATACTTCTTTGAGATGGCGCGTTCCATAAACGGCACGGTTTTGGGTGAATGCGTTGTGCGTATTAAAATCATCGATTCCACACACTGTGGTTTATTTAAAGCTAAACTCTAGTAGTATATGGGTAGCCAGTGTGCGCACAATCAACGAGGATAGACTTATGCTAAAACGCTTACTTGCACCATTGCTTACTCTGCTGTTGTTAGCAGGCGTTGGTGCTGCCATTTATGTCTCTGTTACTGAACAAGCGGGTAATAAAACAGCGGTTGACTCATCATCAAGCCTGCATGAAATTAAAGGCGTTATCGGTTCAGAAAAAGTGGATTTTTTTCGTGATCCGCAAACTATCGCTGCCTTAGCCAAATTGAATTTAACAGTAACCGTGGAAAAATCTGGCTCACGCGAGATAGCAACCATCCCCAATCTTGCCACAAAATACGATTTTGTTTTTCCTGCGGGCGTGTCTGCGGCTGAAAAAATCAAACGCGATCAAAATATTAAAAAATCCGTGCAACCGTTTTTCACGCCGATGGTGATTGCTTCGTGGAAACCGATTGCTGAAATTTTGATGGCGAATAATATCGTCAAAAAACGCGGTGATGCTTATTACATCGTTGATATGACTGCGTTGTTCGATTTAATTATCAAAGAAAAACGCTGGACTGATTTAAAAGCGAACAACCCCTATCCCGCGAATAAATCCATTTTAGTCAGCACAACCGATGTGCGTACATCAAACAGTGCAGCAATGTATTTAGCTCTGGCAAGTTACATTCTGAACAATAATGCCATCGTGCAGAATGAAGCGCAAATTGCCCCGATTGCGGATAAATTAGCGTCATTATTTTCCCGCCAAGGCTTTGCGGAAAACTCCACTGAAATTCCATTTCAAGATTATTTAACAATGGGTATGGGAAAATCCCCGCTAGTGATGATTTATGAAGCGCAATTTTTACGCGAAGTTGCGAAAACTAAAAACAGTGCGATTAGACCTGATATGGTACTGCTCTATCCTGAGCCGACTTTATTCACCAAACACGTTTTTATTCCCTTTAATGCGGATGCTGAAAAACTCGCCGATGCGTTAATGAATGATGAAACCTTACAACAAATTGCCGTTCAACATGGCTTGCGTACTGCTAACGCGGGCGCGTTGGCGAAGACTACCAGTTTTGTTGCACCACCCGAATTGGTCAATGTGATTGATGCGCCCAGCTATGAAATGCTGGAAGCCATGATTAACCAAGTCTCTACCGCTAAGTAATTGCGCGCAGGAGTCCAATAGCTAAAGCTATTGGACTCCTGCGCGAATATTAAAACCTATTTAACCAGAGGATTTTTACAATGACCGAAACAGCCACATTAACACCGCCAACCCTCACACCACCCGAACCCGTCGCCGCCGTACCCACGAACAAAGCCTTATCACAAGTGCCAGTATCCCCCGAACAGCACGAACAATTGAATAAAAAAGTCGCCGAATTTATCGAAATAGTTTTAAGTAGCGAGGTCAACAGCGACAGCTTCAAAGAAAAAGTCAACGTTATCCACAACATGGGCAGCAGTGAAATTAGAGCCGCCGCCAGTATGTCTAATCGAATGTTAGAAAGACCTGCTAATACCCTAAATAAAGGCGGCGTGTTTGATGATAATGCCCCAATCGGTAAAACCTTAACTGATTTGCGCGACACCGTAGAAAAACTTGACCCCACGCAACAAGATTTATTTGCCACCCGCAAAATACTGGGTTTTATTCCCTTCGGTAATAAATTACTGGATTATTTTCATCAATATCAATCCGCACAAACACACCTGAATAAAATTGTCGAAGCCCTATATAACGGTCAAGATGAATTACGCAAAGATAATGCCGTCATAGAAACTGAAAAAGCCAATCTATGGGATATTATGGGTAAATTGGAACAGTATATTTATCTGGGCAAACAAATCGATGCCACGCTAGAAAGTAGAATCCACGAAATTGAACGCCAATCCCCTGAAAAAGCGCGTATCGTTAAAGAAGAAATGTTGTTTTATGTACGCCAAAAAGTACAGGATTTATTAACGCAATTGGCTGTGAGTATTCAAGGTTATTTAGCCTTAGATATGGTGCGTAAAAATAATCTGGAATTAATAAAAGGTGTCGATAGAGCAACCACCACCACTATTTCTGCATTACGCACTGCGGTAATGGTCGCGCAAGCCTTAACGAATCAAAAGTTAGTCTTAGATCAAATCAATGCCTTAAATGCCACCACCAGCGATATAATTGCTAATACTGCCAAAATGTTAAAACAACAAGCGGGTGATATTAATAATCAGGCAGTTAATTCCACGGTTGAAATAGATAAATTAAAAGCCGCGTTTGCTGATATTTATCAAACAATGGATATGATGGCAGATTATAAAATCAAAGCACTGGCGAATATGCAGAAAACCGTTAATGTATTATCCAGTGAAATTGATAAATCTAAAGCATATTTAGATAAAACACGGCAACAAGAAAGCACGAATATGACGACTGATACTAGACTCCAAGATAATTCAGTGCATTTATAATTCATCATTTCTACACATTGCATTAATGCCATAAAGTTAAGGATTTTTCCGTTCGCCCTGAGCTTGTCGAAGGGTGAATGGAAAAATCCGAATCCCCTAAAAATTAAGCCGTTCATGCTTCGACAAGCTCAGCACGAACGGCTTAACTTAATGGCAATGACGCGCCCCGTAGGAAGGAAAAAAATTTTAAATTTTCGAGCGAATTTAGCTACCCAAACAGTTTCTTAGTGAGTGCTATTTTTTTTCAGGACTCACCAATTTTTTTTATCACAATTTTGGAGTAAGAATATGAATGTATATTTAGTTAATTCAAACACTTCTAACAGCACTCATTGTTTTGAGTACATGATTCGTCATAACAAAGTCGCGGCTTATTTTGACGATGGGAATAAACAGAATTGGAATAAACAGATAGACCCCCTCAAAACAGGAGATTTAGTTCTGCTTTATCACAATGACAACAGAATTATAGCAGTTGGTTTTGTTGTTAAAGGATTTGACCCCCACGATTATCAACAAGATATGGGGGATGTCGAACATTGGGCTGATGTTAATTGGATTTGGAAAGCGATTTTTGATGACCAGTTAAATCCTGTGAACTCTATCATAAGAACAAACGAGTTAAAGATTCCTATGGTTAATGGAACTGTTATCCCCATAAAAGACCTGAACTACAGGTTGCTTATGGAGGAAATTGGTAAAAGACAAGTCTATATGTAGATGAAATATCTAGTTCCCACGCGCCGCGTTGCGTAACAGACCGCAGCGCGTGGGAACTAGAATAATAATGAGGCATTCATAATGAAATTACTACGCACTTTATTATTAACAGGCTGTTTTGGCTTATTAATAGCATTAGCCGCTTGCGATAATACCGCGACGGATGAAAAAACAACGGCATCTGATAACAGTGCCGTATTAAAAGTTATTGCAGGTTCTGAATTAAAAGATATAGAACCGATGCTGGAAACGATTAAACAAAAAACAGGCGTGCAGTTACAAATTGAATATATCGGTACTTTAGACGGTGCAGAAAAAATAACTGCCCAACAAGAGCCATTCGATAGTGCGTGGTTTTCTCATGCTAAATATCTTAGCTTATTACAAGCCGATAAAAAATTAATTCAAGCGCAGGATAAAATAGGTATTTCACCTGTTATTCCAGCGGTAAAAGAAAGTTTAGCAAAAAAATGGGGCTGGATAGATAATCCTAATATTACTTGGACAGATATTGCTGCAAAAGTAAAAGCGGGGGAATTAAAATATGCCATGACTGATCCAACGGCTTCAAACTCTGGATTTTCTACCGTTATGAGTGTGCAGGCGGCGTTTGCGAATAAAGGCGATGCGATTACTGCGCAAGATGTGGATGCAGAAAAATTAAAAAGTTTTTTCAGTGGACATACCTTAACAGCGGGTAGTTCGGGCTTTTTATCAGAAAGCTTTTTACGCGATCAAATAAAACTGGACGGCATATTTAATTATGAATCTGAATTATTAAAATTAAACCGTAATCCCGCATTAACTGAAAAATTAGTTTTATTGTATCCAAAAGAAGGCACAGTCACTGCTGATTATCCGTTTATTTTATTAAATAAAGACAAAGTGGCTGATTATCAAAAAGTAGTGGATTATTTAAAATCGGTTGAATTTCAAACGTGGATGATGACTAATACCGACCGCCGTCCTGTGAATGCAGAAGTGGCATTAGGTGCGCAATTTCCTAAAGGTTATTTAATGGATTTACCGTTTCCTAATAATATAGCGATAGTGAATGAAATATTATTCGCGTATTTAAATGATAGACGCAAACCCAGTCATTCGTTTTTTGTGTTAGATTTAAGCGGTTCTATGGAAGGCGATAGAATTGACGCATTAAAACAAGCGATGAATAATTTAACAGGGGATGATGCGACGATGACAGGACAATTCGCCCGTTTTAGAAATCGTGAGAAAGTCACTATTATTACCTTTAATAATGCCGTGATAGAAACCCGCGAATTTGATATTGATAAAAATGGGGCTGCATTACAAAACATAAAACAATATGTCACCAGTATGCAGGTCGGTGGTGGCACGGCTATTTTTACCGCTTTACAAACGGCTTATCAACAAGCGCGAGTTGCGAAACAAGCTGATCCTAATCGCTTTTATTCTATCGTATTAATGACGGATGGTTTAAATCAAGACGGCATTAAGTATGAAGATTTTAATGCGTTTTATGTAAAAGAATCGGACACTGTTGCAGGTATTCGTACGTTCCCTATTTTATTTGGTGATGCTAGTTCTGATGAAATGCAAAATCTGGCTAATTTAACAGGTGGAAAAATGTTCGATAGTCGGAAAAGTTCTTTAGCGCAAGCCTTTAAACAAATCAGAGGGTATCAATAACTATGGCAAATCGGTCGTTGTTATTATTTTTATACAGCACCCCGAATATTGTTGCTTGTATTTGGGGTTTGATAGGTTTAGTTACTTTTTTTATCATTAGAAATCCTATTTTGATAGGTATCGTACCCGCTTTATATATCTGCGGTTATTTAATAGCACCCAAAACCGAAGTATTACACAATCAATACAGCAGGGAGTTATCTGGGCGTGATTTGCAAACCATGCTAGAAGATTTAATAAAAAAAATCAGCAAGCGGGTTGCGCAACCTGAATTAACCAAAGTGATTAATATAAAAGATAATATCTTAATGTTATTACCGCGTTTAAATGAAATGAATGCTGGCTATTATGATTTACACGTTGTTAAGCAAACTGTGACAGATTATTTACCCGAAATGTTGACCACTTATTTAGAATTGCCGCCTGCGTTTGCCAAAATGCACAAAATGCGCAATGGTAAAACTTCACAAGAAGTGTTAATTGAACAATTAACTATTTTGAACGAACAAATCGAGAAAATTATTATTAGTGTGAATAGTAAAGATGCAGAGGCTTTAATTGCGCAAGGTGAGTTTTTGAAAAGTAAATTTGCTAATGATGAAAATTGGCTTTAAATAATTTCAGCTTTTAAACAGTATTATTTAGAGGTTTGTCATGAATATAAGCAAGCATCAAAAATGGCTACAATTTAATTCGTGCTGGTACTTACGGTATGATAAGTTTATGACAATAAGTTCGACTGTATAAATAAACCTGCGAGCAACTGTGTTAAAAATCAAGCAAAACCTGCGAAATCTGGATTCCATTCTGACTGATTTTTAACCATTGAATTCAGAGTAACCAGTAGCTTTCTCATGCAGGCGGTGATGGCGACTTTTTCGAGTTTACCGCTGGCAATG
>JBAXNR010000053.1:0-28839 GCA_037133675.1 Methylococcales bacterium | reverse complement strand
CATTCTGAACACCTAGCTGCGCATTGTAATCGTCATAGCTATAACGACCATTTAAAGCGACATCCAGTTTTTGCGTGACTTGCCAATTAACGCCTGCTTTTCCTACATTCTGACTGCGACTTGCATAAGGATAAGCGACGAAACCTTGGTAATTACCTGCGTTAAAGGCAGAGCCTGAAACAGGTGTTATTAAAGCATAATCCCCCGCATTAGCCAAGAAATTAGCCGTATCTGCACGACGGTCAGCATAGCTGTAGCCCGCGTTAAAATTGACCGCATCAATGATTTTTAACCGATAAGTTAAACTAATTTTATCTTCTTCACTGGCAGGACTGGAAACACATTGAGCACCACCTACTACGCCATTACACCAGCGTTTGATGCTTTCATGTAAATAAGCCAGATTTAAATTCTGCCCCTTAGTCAGACGGTAATCCGCCGCCGCTTCGTATTGCAGTTTTCTGTTGCTGTAAGGCGTATTGACCCCCGTGTAAGCGGCATTAGCGATATTCTTGTATTTATAGACATTCGAATCTGTGCGGTTATCGCGTTCATCGAATTTAAACCCAGCACTCAAATTAAGGTCTTTGAAGCTCTTATCGGTTAACTTGATGTCCCCATGCGTGGTTTCCACAACACCATTCAGCGAGGAGACGGGTAATCCGTTCGCCTGCATCATATTGTAAGGATTAGGGGTATTGCCGATGGGCTGCACTATGAGGGTAGGCGCGTAACTATCGTTTTGCTTGTTATAGCTATAAGAAAACCCACCTGCCAGTTTAGTGGTAGCTGAAAAATCATAACCACCTGACAAATTCGCTTGGTGAAGACTGTTGCTAGGAGCGGTACTCATGGTGTTATTGATATAGCAATTGATACCCACACAACGGCTTGCCGCAGTAGTCAACGGATTTTGCCAACTTACACTGTTATAGTCGTCATGGAATAACGAGCCATAATAACCAGCAGTTAGATGACTTTTGTCACCTACCCAGTTCAGTGCAGCAGTGATGTTATCAGTGCTGTAACTGGTGGGGTTCATGATGATGCTGTTGCCTTCGGCACGTCCAGTAGAGCCACCAAGAAGATTTATCCCACTACCCATAGACCCAGTGCCGATAAGCTTGGCACCTGATTGTTCAAGGTGATTATAATCAATCTGCGCACTTAACTGATCGGTGAACGAAAATGAAGTACCGACAGAACCGTTCCTGCGTGTGGTGTACTCTTTTTCAGTATGAAACGCATAGGCTTGGTTAGGAGTCAATCGATTTGCACTGGGTTGACCAGTCGCTGAGTTAATCCCGCCAAAATTGCTAGGTAAGGTAAAATTATTCCCGCCTGTATCCTCTAGGAACGGCGTTTGGAAGGTATCGGTGATATTGTGACGCAATTCATCATAGCCTATACCGAACTTCCATTTGCCCTGTTCGCCTACCGACGCACCCAGATTTCGAGAGGTTGTACCGAGATCAGAACCGTTTAACTTCCAGCGCAATGCGCTGTTTTTGTCACGGTCGTAGCCATCTCCGCCACGCACATCAAAACCACCCAGACCATAAAAGCCTTTTTTATTCAAGCCGTTGTATTGACCGAATCGAGCCGAGTTTTCGCTGGAATACAAAGCACCAAAGTCCACAGAGCGTGTAGGTTTTGTTAAAGCATCTGCATCATCCGCTGCATAAGCACTCAGTGGCAGTGTAATTGTTGCCATTAATGCGCACCGCACAGCTAAAGACAAGAGTCTGACATTCATTTTTTCATTACGAGTTTTCATGATTATCTCCTAAATTTAGCGTTGCAAGAGTGCGCCAGCTGGATCATTTGATCCATGCACCATGCTATGGCAATTTGTACAAGCCCGACCCGTAAAGCTCTCGCTTGGTGCGACAGTTAAGCCACCTTGTAACCCTTCGACATTTCCAGCCGCAGGATTTTTACTGACGTGTGGACCATCGTGGCACTCAGAACACATGAATGGCGCACGAGATTTGAGCAATGGCGTGATGTTAGAGCCATGTGGCGTATGGCAGTTGGTGCAGTCTTCAGTTGCAGGTTGATGTTCCCACAGGAAAGGACCGCGTTTTTCAGCGTGACAGGTGTAACACGTTTCAGTCACGGTATTTTTAACTAACAATTTTGGACCCGCTGAACCATGTGGATTATGGCAATCTGCACAAGCGACTTTGCCTTCACCAATTGGGTGATGCGAAAATTTGTTAATTTGTGTTCTTTGGTCTTTGTGGCAAGCAAAACAGACATCAGGTTGCGTCTTTTTGTCGCGTACTTTGTCATGTGCCGTGTGAGTTTCATGGCATGAGGTACAGGCAACGTCAGCAGCCTGATGAGCACTGCTCTCCCAGTGAGTACGTTTTTGATCTTTTCCATGACAAGTTAGGCACGCCTTATTCTGGTCTTTTGCCTCACTCGGTGCGTGACTACCAACACTCTTTGTTCCAAAGATAACATCTGGAGCTGAACTTTTGCTACTTAGATGTTTTTCACTCTCGCCATGACAAGATTGACATGAAGGCGTGCGTGAATCGGCTTTATTGCCATGCGGGGTCTGATAAATGGAAAGAATGGGTTTGCTTTCGTTTTCGTCATGACAACGTGTACAAACCGAATCTCTATCTAATGCTTCAGATTTAGCAGTGGTTTTTGTATCAGGTGCAGGTGTGTTTTCAGCGTATGCAGACCCAATAGCGAATGTGCATAACAGGATAATCTGGATTAATAGTTTCATTGGATGGTAGTCCTTGCAAGTTTTAATATCCACAGACAACGCTCATGATGAATAGTGAGAGCGATGATAGTCTGTTGACTAAGAAGGTACTGGATTAAAGGGACAGAATCCAATCCACTAAATTCTTGGTTGCTGCCTCATCTGATTTCAAAATCGCGTGGGCTTCTTCATGACCATCAGGAAATTTAACAGGCTTTCCTGAAGTCAGATGTGCGATTAGTTTTTCTTCAGCCTTAGCATCACCCTTAAGTTTTGCAGCAACTTTATTCCATGCAGGACCGTCTTTGTCCTTATCAACACCGTGGCAGGTAAAACAATGATTTTCTTTAGCTAAAGCTTTTGCAGCATCAGCATCAACTTCTGCATGGGCAGCAACACAAAACGCACTAACAGCGATTGCAAGGAGAGTTTTTTGACTCGATTGTAAATATTTCATAAATGTACCCCTATAATTAAGAAAAAATTAATATTTTTTCTTGCAGGGTAATTGACTGGCTATGTTGTTGTCAAATTAAATACTGATGACAATTAGCCCACTAAAGCAGTATTTGTTTCTCACTTCATGAGGTGAAAAATACTATTTACCTGTTAAAACACAACAAGTAATCCCCTAAAAGCAACGTAACAGAACGTAAATGCAGGCAAAAGCGAGTTTGGTTCACCCGCTACCTGTGTCAATAAATACTGGTTTCGAAAATTATTTTACCAACGTTTTTTTTAAGTTTTTTTCCCGCAATAATTGCGCAAAATTTTTGGTGGCTAGCGGTTTATTTTTGAGATAACTTAGCGATATTAATCACTTCCAGTCCTTTTAAAGACAAGAGGTCATGCACAAAGGTAAAAATAGCAGATTTAACCCGCTCCCCCTGCTATGAAATCACTTTGATTTTTACCACTAGCAAAATTTTTAATATGAGAGGGTTTTCCGTGAATGCACTGTTTCCAGATTGATTTTAATAAGTGAGGTGTTACCATTGACCAACTCCTTTGAAGGCTTTTCTATTAGAACTAAAGGAAAAATGAACCTAAACGCAATAAGAGGAAACTATGGAATCATTTATTGATGAAACGCTGAAAAAATATCAACATCAAACCACCCCGCTGTTAATGGTATTGCGTGACGTACAAGCGCAGTATTTTCATATTCCTAAACAAGCGGTCGAATTAATCGCTAAAGGCTTAGATATACCCAGAACACAAATTGTCGCGGTCGTAGAGTTCTATCACTTTTTTTCTTTTGAGCCGCGTGGTCGTTATGACATTTTTCTCAGCGATTCAATTACCGATCACATGCTAGGCAAAAAAGCATTGGCTGATTATTTATGTGCCAAACTACAAACTCCGCTGGGAACAGTACGCGCTGACGGGTTAGTTAGTATTGATAACACCGCCTGTACGGGTTTATGCGATCAAGGACCCGCACTGTTGGTTAATGGCTATGCGATTGGTCAACTCAGTGAACAACGCATTGATCGTATCGTTGCCTTGATTGAGCAAAATCGTCCTGTCACTGAATGGGATAGCGATTTATTTGAAGTTTACGATAATATTCAGCAGCCTGGCTTGTTATTAAATACCAAGTTACCACGCGGCGCGGCGTTGACAGCGGCATGGCAACGCGGCTTGACTGAAACCTTAGATGACATTAAAGCCTCTGGATTGCGTGGTCGTGGTGGCGCGGGTTTTACCACCGCAATGAAATGGGCATCGTGTCGCGCCACAGAAGAAACTGAGCGTTATGTGGTGTGTAATGCCGATGAAGGCGAACCAGGTACCTTTAAAGATAGGGTACTGCTCAACAGCTATACCCACGATATTTTTGAAGGCATGACCATTTGCGCAGCTATTCTTGGCGCACATAAAGGCTTTGTTTATTTACGCGGCGAATATTTGCATCTGTTCAATAAATTGAATGCTGTTCTTGAAGAACGTCGTGCGGCGGGCTTATTGGGCGATAATATTTTAGGCTATGGCTGGAAATTTGATATTGAAATCCGTCTGGGTGCAGGTTCTTATGTGTGCGGTGAAAGTTCCGCATTATTGGAATCACTGGAAGGCAAAATGGGCATTCCGCGTAATCGTCCACCGAGTTCAATTATCAAAGGCTATTTAGCCAAACCGACCGTATTAAACAACGTAGAAACCTTTGTTGCAGCGGCACATATTGCGTGGCAGGGTAGTGAATGGTTTGCTAGTTGTGGCACAGAAAAATCTAAAGGTACGAAAATACTGAGTATTTGCGGCGACTGTGAGCGACCAGGTATTTACGAATATCCCTTTGGCACAACGCTTAAGGAAGTGTTAAAAGATTGTGGCGCGGACGATGTGTTAGGCGTTCAAGTGGGTGGACCATCGGGTACGTTTGTGTCTACGCGTGAATCTGACGGCAGATTAACCTTTGAAGAGCTATCAACAGGTGGCGCGTTTATTATCTTTAATCACAGCCGCAATATTTTTGACATTGTGCAGAATTTCACCCACTTTTTTGCTGAAGAAAGTTGTGGATTTTGTACGCCGTGTCGCGTTGGTACGTCGCTATTGAAAAAGCAATTTGACAAAATTCATTCAGGACATGGTTCTGCGGGTGACATCAAAGAATTACGAGATATTGCCAAGTTAATTAAAGACACTAGCCATTGTGGCTTAGGGCAATCGGCGGCTGAACCCATTTTAACTACGCTGGAGCGTTATCCTAATTTGTATGAAAGGCAAATTAAACAACAGCATTCCTTTGATCCTGTTTTTGATTTAGATGGTTCACTCGCCGTGGCTAGGAAAATGAGTGGTCGTGATGATGGTCACGCACATTTAACACAAGTGGAGAAAAAATAATGGCTCACATAACCATAGATGGACAAATAGTACCTTTTGAAGCGGGGCAAACTGTGATGGAAGCGGCGATGGCAGCAGGGGTTTATATTCCGCATTTATGTCATCACCCTGACTTTACTCCGCACGGTAGCTGTAGACAATGTACCGTGACGCTAAAAAATGGTTGGAATATCACCGCTTGTACTGCGCGTGCCGCTGAAGGGCAAGAAATTAGCAACAATACCGAAGAGCTAAATCTAGTTCGTAAACGCTTAACCCAAATGCTATTCGTTGAAGGCAATCATTTTTGCCCCGCGTGTGAAAAAACGGGTAACTGTCAATTGCAAGGAGTCGCTTATCATTTGAATATGATGAGTAACCACTATCCACAGTTTTACGCATTACGCGATGTGGATGCTACCCATCCAGACATATTACTGGATCGTAACCGTTGTATTTTTTGTAATCTGTGTGTGCGTGCCAGTCATGCAGAAGGCAAAGATGTGTTTGCCATTGCAGGGCGCGGTATTAATAAACATCTGGTGGTCAATTCCGAATCAGGAAAATTAATTGATAGTGAATTAACGGCTGATGATAGAGCAGCCAATATTTGCCCAACAGGCGCGTTGTTAGTCAGAGGTAAAGCTTTTCAAGCCCCTATTGGTCAACGCCGTTACGATCATCATGATATAGAAGAAGTCACATTAGGAGGCAGTCATGGCGGCTAAACTTAAATTAGCGACCACCTCGTTGGCTGGGTGTTTTGGTTGTCATATGTCATTTTTAGACATTGATGAACGCATTATGCAGTTGGTTGAATTAGTCGAATTTGACCGTTCACCACTGACTGATATAAAAAACTGCTCACCTTGCGACATTGGTTTAATTGAAGGCGGCGTGTGTAATGCCGACAACGTTCATGTATTACGCGAATTTCGCAACAATTGTAGAATTTTAGTTGCTGTGGGTGCCTGTGCGATTAATGGTGGCTTGCCTGCAATGCGTAATTCAATCCCTCTTGAAGACTGTTTACGCGAATCTTATGTAAACTGCATAGGCATAGAAAACCCACAAATTCCCAATGATCCTGAATTGCCGTTACTGTTAAATCAAGTGCATCCGATTCATGAAGTGGTGAGAATTGATTATTCATTGCCTGGTTGCCCACCCTCTGCGGATGTATTTTGGAAGTTTTTAACTGATTTAATAGAAGGGCATGAACCTAGTTTAGATTACGATTTGGTCTATTACGATTAGTGATGTCGTAAACGTAGAATGTAGGTTGGGGTGAGGTAACGAACCCCAACATTTACACAGTGTTGCTTGTTTTTGTTGGGGTTCGTTCCTCACCCACAACCTACACAAACCCAATGTACGCAGTGAATTTTGCTGGGCTTTTGCCGAGATAATACGGTTTTTGTTCATTCCATCTCGTATTCAGTTTTGCTCCATGCAATCCTACGCTTTAAAATAAGCGGTTATCTTACAACACACAATCACCCCTAAAAAATTACAGGCACATAAAATATGTCCACAGCTTCCAGAACTATCCAACTGATGGATACCACTTTGCGTGATGGCGAACAAACACAAGGCGTTTCTTTCACGCCGACAGAAAAAGTTAATATTGCTAAGGCTTTGTTGCAATCACTGTGCGTTGATCGTATTGAAGTAGCTTCGGCGCGAGTTTCCGAAGGCGAAAAAGAAGCCGTCACTAATATCAATCAATGGGCAACACAAGCAGGCTTTGAAGGTCGTGTTGAGGTGCTTGGCTTTGTTGACCATACCAAAAGCGTGGACTGGATTGTGGCAACAGGCGGAAAAGTAATCAATTTGTTGACCAAAGGTAGTGAAAAACATTGCCGTGAACAATTGGGCAAAACCTTGGCACAGCATACTAGCGATATTTTACAAACCATTGCTTATGCACACGAACAAGGCTTAAGCGTTAATGTGTATTTGGAAGATTGGTCGAATGGTTATGCCAATAGCCCAGAGTATGTTTATGAGCTAATGAATGTGTTGCGTCATGTTGGTATCGTGCATTTCATGTTGCCTGATACCTTGGGAGTGATGTCACCTGAGGAAGTCTTTAATAGTTTTAGCGATATGTGCCAACGTTATCCAGAAGCGCAGTTTGATTTTCATCCCCATAATGATTATGGACTGGCAACTGCCAATGTAATGGCGGCAGTGCGGGCTGGAGTGAATTCCATCCACTGTACGATTAATTGTTTAGGCGAACGGGCGGGTAATGCGTCACTTGCAGAAGTATCAGTGGTGTTGCGCGATAAAATGGGTTTGCAGTTAGCCATTGATGAGCATCATATTGTTCGTCTCAGTAATATGGTGGAAACTTTTTCGGGTAAACGAGTGGCGGCGAATACCCCGATTATTGGTGCGGATGTGTTCACGCAAACAGCGGGTATTCATGCCGATGGCGATCAAAAAGGCGGCTTGTATAAAACCAAACTTAGCCCCGAACGTTTCTCGCGTACCCGTCACTACGCACTGGGAAAAATGAGCGGCAAAGCGTCATTGAAGAAAAATTTGGAACAATTGGAACTGGAATTATCAGAAGAAAATCAGAAAAAAGTGTTAGCGAGAATTGTTAGTTTAGGCGATTCCAAACAAACCATCACCACCGATGATTTGCCTTTTATCATAGCCGATGTGTTAGAAAGTAAAGATTATGAGCATATCAAACTACTGAATTGTTCAGTTACTAGCGGTCTGGATTTAGACTCAACGGTCAGTATTCGTGTTAATGTTTATGGCGAAAAACATCTTGCCACAGGTTCAGGCAATGGCGGTTTTGATGCCTTTATCGATGCCATTAATAATGTCATGCAGCTACATAACTATGTTTTACCTAAACTCGCTGATTATGAAGTCAGAATACCCAAAGGTGGACATACTGACGCACTCACCGAATGCGTGATTACTTGGGATTGCGGCAATGAATTACGCAAAACACGCGGTGTTCATGCTAATCAAGTGTTTGCCGCGATTTTAGCCGCACTTAAAATTATTAATATGCAGCTGCATGAGCTGAAAGTTTCCCCCGCTTAAAATCTGTATGAGGTTTTTCACAGAAATTTCACATTTCTGACGCATTTTTGTCATCTTCCCTAGGTATCGTTGAGTTCATTTTACGTTCACGGGGAGATGGTCATGTTGATTGATGTTCAAGAGAGTATCACGGCGCGTAAACGCCGCTTTGAAGTTGAGGTAGCGACTGATTACGCTACTGTTACCGCTGCCCAAGCATTGCGCTATCGCGTTTTTTCTGAGGAAATGGGCGCGGTTCTGCATTCATCTATTGCTGGATTAGATGTCGAAGAACTGGACGCTTACTGCGATCACCTAGTGGTGCGTGACACGGCTACGGGGGCTATTGTCGCCACCACTCGATTATTGAATGATGAAGGTGCGGAACGGGCAGGACGGTATTATTCAGAAAGCGAATTTCATTTGGACGGCGTATTGTCGATGTCTGGTCGATTTTTGGAGGTTGGACGCACTTGTATCGATTCGCGCTATCGCGGCGGTGCGCCACTAGCACTGTTGTGGAACGGATTGGCAGAATACGCGGTAAAAGGTCGTTTCGATTACATTATGGGCTGTGCCAGTATCTCACCAGGCCCTAGTGGTTTTGCGGTGGATGCTGTTTATCGCCAAATCGAACCAGAACAATTCGGTTCTACCGCGCTGGGAGTAACGCCACGTTGTCCAGTCCCTGCTTATAAACGCTGTGTTCGTGACGAAAGCAGTATTCCACCGTTATTAAAAGCCTATTTACGCTTAGGTGCTTCAGTGTGTGGCGAACCTTTTTGGGATGAAGATTTTAATGTGATGGATGTATTTATCCTATTGCCCTTAAAAAACTTACATTCTCGCTATGAACAACATTTTATCGCTCCCCAAACGGTACGACATGAAATTGCATTACCAGCGTTGGTCTAAAGGCGCGTTAATTATCGTGCTGTTCGGTCTTGGCGGTGTAGCGGCGGCTACGCTACAGCCGCTTTGCCGTCGTATACCGATTCAGCGTGTCAACTTGCTAGTTCCTTGGATTCAAATGGTTTGGCTACGCGCTGTGTGTCGTGTGTTAGGTGTGCGACTCTCCATTCAGGGGTCGCCTATGCACGGCAGCGGTTTATGGGTCAGCAACCATGTCTCTTGGTTAGATGTAGTGGTGTTAGGTGCTTTACAGCCCACTGCATTTCTCGCTAAAAGTGAAGTTGCTAGTTGGCCATTGGTCGGTTTTTTGGGGCGACAAAGTGGGAATTTATTCATTAATCGTGGCAATAGTGGCGGCGAAATACTCGACACTATGACACGGCGGTTGCAGTACGGTGATAGGCTGGTGTTATTTCCTGAAGGCACAACTACGCGAGGTGATACTGTGCGGCATTTTCACGGTCGCTTATTGCAACCAGCTATTTCTGCGGGTGTGCCAGTGCAGACAGTGGCAATAGCCTATCAAGGCGCGGCAGTTGAATGTGTGCCTTTCGTCGATGATGATGATTTTTTGTCCAATTTACTGGGTTTATTACATTTACCCAGTATTTGCGTAACACTGCATTTTGGTGAGCCGTTGTTGGTGACGAACGGTGTTCAGCGCAATACTTTAGCTCGCCATGCCCGTTCACAAGTGCTGACAGCATTAGGCTTAGAAGAGGAACTTACTCAGGCTGCATAAATGCTACGCTGGGTTTTCATTCACCACACTGGTGTCAGCGGTGAGCAGCACCATCGCTACGGTCACATCATCACCGCTACCTTGTTCTGAGGTTTCGTTTAGCCAATCGGCTAAACAGTCCTGAATTTTATCCGCGCCGTGCGTAGCGATTTGCCCTTGAAAATCCTGCACGGCTTGCTGAAAATCCACGGAGTCGGTGAAAGAATTAGCATAGCCATCAGTCGCAAGAAAAATCAGTGCGGGTAGCGGTTTGTGGTCAAAAAATTGCAGACTGAATTCAACATGATAAATAGCCTTTTCTTCACATAAAGAGTAGGTTTCATTGGCGATTAAATTGGTATTTTTGGGCAAGGGAGTATGCAGTTGTCCGTCTTCCGTTAACACCAACAAATCACCGTCACCAATTTGTAAATACAGCGCGTAATCCGCGCTGATTAACACCGCGAGTAAGGTTGTGCCATAAATGCTGTAGCGTTCTTTAGGGATTATGGTTTGCCCCTCGTCAGCGTTATCAACAGCCGCTCTCCACGCTTGCACTAATTGACTGGGTAGATAATCGGCTGCTTGTTTAATCTGGCGCGGGTTACTGCCCGTATCAGCATGAGCAAAATCATTGAGCAATTCCAACGCAGCTTGAACGGCTAATTTCGCGCCGACATCACTGCGATAATGTTTACTACTCCCATGACCATCGGCAACCGCAAGCACAGTGCAACCTTCGTTTTGAGTAAACGACCACGCATCTTGATTGGGTTTACCGTTACGTTTGTGTGATGCACCGCGTACACTGTCACCAATGATTTGCCAATTCATGCTGGTTTACCAGACATCATCGGCTTCTACATCCGATGCAACAGGAGCTTGTGGAATCGGTACAACACCCGTACTGACTTGATCTTTAACTTGACTGGCAGGCGCGGAAGCCGCTTGTAATACCACCGTTGATGCCCAGCGAATATATTTAACCAAATCTTCGGCATTATTGGCTTGCAACGGTTTGACTTCGGGATTACCGATAAATTTTTGCAATACCTCCAAATCAACATCTTGACCGATACCAATACCAATACGCACCGATTTTTTGCCCCACGGTTTACTCATTAACGCCGCAAGCCCCGCATTAAAATCATCGGTGGGTTGACCATCAGATACCAACACCAACACAGGTGGCAAACAGCGTTCTGGCATTTGACTAACGTCCAGTTGTTCTGCCACTAACTGTAAAGCCAATCCCATATCAGTGACACCGTTAGAGGTTAGATTATCCCATTTGAATTCTTCCACAGGGGTCGCAGTGGCAATATGCCATTGTGCGCCAGTCGAAAATTTAATCGCTCTTACCATCACCTGCGCATTGGGATTATCCGCAGCGACATCCTGCATGGGTTTAATCGCGTTACGAATCGCATAATTGAGCTGCTCTATTTTTTCGCCATACATAGAGCCAGAACAATCGGCTAACCAAAAAAAATGTAACGGACGATTTGCCATCGCGCCACCTGGTCTTTTAATAATTTCCATCGTGTATTCCTGTGTTTGTTTATTATTCATCGTTCCAACGCTCCAGCGTTGGAATGCGTCCGAAGACGCTCCAACGTCTTCACCAACTATCAATCTCTATCAAACCACCCAAGCCCGCATAATGACTCGCGCTTGAATACCGCCAATATTCTGGCAAATTCACATAGCCCCGTTTTACAGGATTGTTATGGATATAGTCTACAATTGCCGCATAATGCTTTCGTTAAACATCAGTTCAGCATGAACGCCCTCTTGCCACAACTGATATTCTCGGTCGGTTCTATGTGCTAACTTAGCAAAACGCAAGCGACCTAACAAGCGTTCAACGTGCTGTGCTTCCAAATGGTCAATGATTTTTCGTGCAGTGTAGGATTTAAAGCTACTTACGCTTTTGTTTAAGTCACTAGCTTGCGCGATAAAATGTAGATGATTTTCTAGTACCACAGTACCATAGAGTTTTAAACCCGTGTGTTGCCGTTGATATTGCCAACAGTCTAACAGGATTTGTACAGTTTCGGGTCTGGTGAACACAGGCAATAGGCTTTATTTTAATCCAAACGGGTGTTTCAAATATCGGTAGTGACGCAGTGTAATCTCTTTGCCGACACCATAACATCGGGTATATCTAAGGGTATTTGTAGGTGCATGGCTCTTGCTTTTGGGCTTTGTTAGGGGGCAGTAGCTCATAATACGCTTATTGTCAGGTTAGCACCTATAATACATATAGTGCATACCCCGCGAAATCGGGAAGAGCCAACATTTACGCATAATTACTTGATTTTGTTGGGCTTCGTACCTCACCACAAGCTACTATATATATTATAATGCCTTATGATGATTCTTAAAGCCTTACTCCTGTTCCTGCTGTCATGCAATCTAAGTTACGCCGCCGATGTATTGGCGGACATCACTGCGCGGTTAATCAAAACCCTCATCACCCAAGGCGAGTTTCAACAAGAAAAACGCTTGAAGATTTTACGCAAGCCGTTATTGTCTTCGGGGGTGTTTACTTATTCGCAAAGCAAGGGCGTTATCTGGAAAACGCTTACGCCAATTCCGTCTTTGTTGTTGGTGAATGATGCGCATTTGTTGACAGGGCAAGGGGAACAGGCGATGCCAACTGCGTTTGGCAAGGTGTTTAAAGCCATGCTGGGCGGCGATTTGAAGCAGTTGAGCGAGGGTTTTGTTATCACTGGCGAAGATAAAAAATCGGCGTGGACATTACAACTCACGCCTAAAGATGAGATGCTGAAAAAAATAATCAGTTCTATCGTACTGAACGGCGATACGGAATTGCGGGGGCTGGATATGCAGGAAGTGAACGGCAATATCACCCGCATTAGTTTTACGAAAATCACCCATCCTGAACAACTCACTAGCGAGCAACAAGCCGATTTTGAACGTTTATCACCCTAAAATTACCGCGTGGCTTTGGTTGTTAGGAGTGCTGATTGTCGGCGTGTTGGGCAGTCGCGTATTGACTAGCGATTGGCTGGAAACGGGCTTTTTGGCGTTGCTACCCGTCACTGAACAACAGCCAGAAATAGCCAAAGCGGTTCAGCAACACAATCAACTATTGAATCGTAAAGTAATTTGGTTGACAGGGGCGGCAAGCTCTCAAGAGGCGATTACGCAAGCGCGGCAACTCAAACAGCAATTGCAACATAGTGGTTTGTTTAAAACCTTAATGCTGGAAGTACCGATGCAGCAGGCGGTCAACAACTATCGACAGTTATTTCCTTACCGTTATCAATTGCTGGACGTGCAAACCAAACTCACCTTAAGCCAAAATCCTAAAAACCTACTCAGTCAGAATCTGGAAACCTTGTATAGCCCAATGGCGCAGATGCTGGCGAGTGATTTGGAACATGATCCCTTGTTATTATTCAGCCGTTATTTTAATGCGCAACATCCGCTTAAGCTGGCTGTGGAACAGGGCGTGGTGGTAGTGCAGGATACGAATCGTTTTTGGGCGGTATTATTGAGCGATTTGCAGGATGAGCATTTGCAGTTGGATAAACTGGAAGCCTTGTTGGCGTTGGTCAATAACGGCACTGCGCAACTGCACGCGGCGGGAGGTGAATTGATGGTGACAGGAATGCCGCTGTTTACCGCTTACGGTTCGGATTCGGCGAAACAGGAAATTTCAACTGTGGGTGTCGGTTCCAGTGTCGGCATTATTGTGTTGCTGTTGTTGACCTTTCGCAGTCTCAGACCGTTGTTATTATCGTCGATAGCCATTGGCTGCGGGCTGTTTACGGCGTTGGTGGTAAGTGTGCTATTTTTTGGCAAAGTGCATATTATTACGCTGGTGTTCGGTGCGAGTTTAATCGGGGTCGCCGATGATTATGCCATTCATTTTATGTGCGATAGTTTCGGCACAAAAGACTGGCAACCGCGTCAGGGCTTGCGCTATATCTTCTCTGGACTGGTGATTGGTTTATGCACTAATTTATTGAGTTATGTCGGGCTGGTGTTTTCGCCGTTTCCTGCGTTACAGGAAGTCGCGCTGTTTTCGGCGGTGGGTTTGTTGGTCGCATGGCTGACGGTGGTGTTATTGTTTCCGTTATTACTGACAGGTTTTAAACACAGCCATGAACCTGCTATTTTAAAACTCGCCAATTATTGGCAACAACATTCACCTCGCTGGCTGTTAAAAAATAAACGCTGGTTATTGCCGATTTTTATCGTGTTTGTCGTGGGTGGTTTATGGCAACTCACGCCGCGTGATGATGTGCGCTTATTGCAATCTGCACCCGCTGAATTATTGCAAACTGCCGATAAAATAAAACAGTTGTTGCCCGTCAGTCAGGAAAGCCAGTTTTTTCTGGTGTCAGGGCGCGATGTGAATGAGTGGCAGCACAATGAACAGCAACTGTTAGCACGGTTATCTGTACTCACGCAACAGCATGAATTGATGGCTTATCAAGGCATTAGTGATTATTGGTCGGACGAACAAAATCAACAAATAAATTACCAATTACTGAACAAAACGCTGTATGAATCAGGATTATTCAAGCAATACATGACTGAATTAGGATTCAGTGAAGCAGCGATTCAAACCGAATTAAAACAATTCAACGACGCGAAAAATAAAACGATTTCATTACCCGACTGGCTGAAAACTGCCGATGAAGCGAAACAGCAATTATGGCTGGGTTGTGATAAAGATCGGTGTTTAAGCATCGTATCTTTAACAGGGATTCATGATTTATCAGTATTTCCCGCATTGCAAAATCTGCAAGGTGTCACCTGGGTGGATCAGGTTGAACAGCTATCATCTTTGTTCGCGCGGTATCGCGTTCGCGTCAGCGGCTTGATTGTCGTAGCGTATTTACTGGTTTTTATCGGCTTGGGATTCAAATTTGGCTGGTGCAACAGTGTGACAATTACCGCCGTTCCTGTCAGTGCAGCTTTGGTTGCCTTAGCGACAATGGGTTGGTTTGACCAATTGTTCAGTCTGTTTAATTTATTCGCCCTGTTGCTGGTATTAGGTATCGGTGTTGATGATGCGATTTTCTTTTTTATGGCGGATAACGCGCATGAAGAGCATGATAAACGTATCAGCACCTCGTTGGCGGTGACTTTATCCGCCTTAACGACATTGTTAGCATTCGGTTTATTAGCAGTCAGTGCCACCGAAATTGTTCATGCGTTTGGGTTTACGGTGGCAGTGGGAATTTTAACTGCACTGGTATTTTCGCCCCTAGTCGGGCATCGAGAGAAGTATCTATGACTTATCATTTAACGCGCCTTTGTTTCATAGCTGCCATTGGCGTAATTGTCCTCTTGTACTGGTTTTTTGCCGTTACGTTATGGTGGCTAGTATTACCTAGCGTCATTTATTCGGCGTGTCTTATTTACGGCTCATCAGTGATTCAAGCCAATTTTTTTATTCCTGCGACTTGTTCTGCTGACACCGCAGAAAAAATCATTGCCCTGTCATTTGATGATGGCCCTCACCCAGAATACACGCCACAAGTTCTCGCACTACTAACCCAATACAAAGCAACGGCTAGTTTTTTTGTCATCGGGAAACATATTCACGGTAATGAAAACTTGTTGAAACAAATGATTGCCGAAGGACACAGCATCGGCAACCACAGTTACAGCCATTCCTTTTTTATCGATTTTAAAAATGTGAGGGGCTTCAAAGAAGAACTGATGCAAACCGAAGAGCTGATTTTTAAGGTTATCGGCAAGCGCGTGAAATTATTTCGCCCGCCTTACGGAGTGACTACACCTAGTCTTGCTAAAGCCGCAAAGTTATTGGATTATCAAATTATTGGCTGGAATATTCGTTCGCTGGATACCACCAAGGACACGGTAGAAATTATCACTCAGCGCGTACAATCACAGATAAAATCAGGTGCGATTATTTTGCTACACGACACCTCGCATAAGACCATTCAAGTATTAGAACGAACACTTAACTATGCACAACAACAGGGCTATAAAATTGTTAGCATCGAGCAGTTATTGACGACTGGCTAGGCTTAACCGTTCGTGGTGCGTTAGCTCTAACGCTGGATTCAGTAACACTTTACAATCAGTCACATCAAAAATTAAGCAAGGGACATTATGAAGCAAAAAATACTAGCGTTACTAAACGAACTAAACCACGGACTGGTTGAGCGTGAACAAACCCTTAAAACTGCATTGTTGACGGTATTGGCAGGGGAAAATCTGGTCTTGATAGGGCCACCAGGAACGGGTAAAAGCCTGATTGCGCGGCGAATTGCCGACAGTTTTGCCCATGAAAACGACAACAGTTATTTTGAATACCTGCTGACCAAATTTTCCACGCCTGAAGAAATTTTTGGTCCCTTATCCATTAGCGAATTGAAGGCAGACCGTTTTAAGCGCAACACGGCAGGTTATTTGCCCAGCGTAAAAATCGCGTTTCTGGATGAAATATTCAAAGCCAGTTCGTCTATTCTGAACGCCTTGCTGACCATTTTAAACGAGCGTCTGTATCACAATGGAGCGACTGCGCAAAAAGTGCCATTGCAAGCCCTGATTGCCGCGTCTAATGAACTGCCCACCGATCAGGAGGAACTCAATGCCCTGTATGACCGCTTTTTAGTGCGCAGTTTTGTCGATTATGTCCGTGAAGAAAATTTGTTGCGTTTATTTGAACACACCGAAGAGCCAAACGTAAAAACGCCCATCACTGCCGATGACTTAGCCCACATTAAAAACGCCGTGCAGACCGTGACTATTCCGCCAGAGATTGCCGAGGCGATTCAAACGATATGGATTGCCCATAAAGACACGTTCAAAGAAGACCGCCGCGAATATTTATCCGACCGCCGTTTAAAAAAAGTGCTGCATTTGTTGCGCGTATCTGCCGTGACCAATGGACGTAGTGAACTGGATTTATCGGATGTGTTATTGCTGAAAGATTGTTTATGGAATCATCAGGAAAACGCGCTGAAAGTGCGTGAGTTGATTTTAAAAACTTTGCAGCGTTATAGTCGTCTTGTGCCAAAACAAGCGGCGTTGGAAAATGATTTGCCTGAGTATGAATTTGCCGATGATGGCAAAACCTTGATTCCTTTGTCACCTAAAAGCACCGCGCTGACTGTTAAAACGTCTTCCGCTGTGGCGCGAATAACAGGAAAACTACACGCCAAAGAAAGAGGTTATAAAGGGCTAGGCACAGCAGAAGACCCGATTTTGATTGAAAACGTGCAGGATTTAATGGGCTTGGATGGTATTGGCGCGAAAGGTTATTATTTTTTACAAACGGCTGATATTGACTGTAGCGAAATCACCTCTTGGCACAACATCAACTTGCAAGGGCATTATGATGGCGGTGGGCATTGGATTCAATACGACCATCGCCCGCTTTTTTATGCACTTTTTCAAAGCATTAAAGCACAATCTAGTGTTAAAAATCTTGAACTACGCTGTTTAAATCTTGCCAAAAACGTAGCGGGTAGCCATATTGAGTGGTGTAAATCTGACAAGAGCTTAATCGATGATAATGCAACAGATTGCACTATCACGGCTTGCCAATCGGGTAACTCTTTGATTCGGAATATGGTAAAGAACTGTACGATTAGAGATTGCTCGTTAGTCATGAATGAAGGGTTTGACATTTTTTCTCGCATTTCTAGCATTAGCACGGGTTTCTTTGGTGGTGTTTCTAAAGATAGAAACTTAGACGGTATTTCCCGCACTCTGATTAACAGCACTGTTGAACGGTGTTTTGTGATAGGACAAGTAGACCTACACGACTACGATTATAAATTTTATGGCGTTACGCGCACTTGCGATGCCAGCACCATTCGCCAGTGCGCTATCGGCAGAGTAGAATTGAAAGACGCAGGCTGGGGTGGGCGCATTACTAACGACATTAAAAACAACTCAACGCTGGAAAATAACATCTCCATTGATAGCAATCCAGCAACCATACTGTATTACGGGAAGGAAGATGAGAAGAAAGACGGCAAAAGCATTTCACCAGCATTATTTAATCAACGATATTTTGAACGTACCTTAGACTGGGATTTTCATTCGGTGTGGCAATGGGATGACCAAAAAAATCACCCCGTATTGCGTTCAGTGGGCGCGAATGCAAAAACAGCATCACCCGCAAAACCCACCACCCCACAAGCCGATACGGTAGATTTACTCACCCAACAAATACAAGCCAATATTTGGCTGTGATACACGTCATTGCGGCATGGATTGCCGCAATCCAGAAGCCACGGACGGCATAAACATGAATACACCCTTTGGCATACACATAAATACATCCCTGTATTCTGGATTCTGGCAATCCCTGCCAGAATGACGTTTATTTGATATGTTACTTATCGTCATTGCGGCATGGACTGCCGCAATCCAGAAGCCAAGGACGGCACAAACATGAATACACCCTTTGGCATACACATAAATACATCCCTGTATTCTGGCAATCCATGCCAGAATGACGATGATTGATTATTTTTATTTTCTGGAAAAACCCAATGGATAAACAACCTTGTGTATATATCTTGGCAAGTCAACGTAATGGTACGCTTTACATTGGCGTTACCTCAGATTTAATAAAACGAATATATCAGCACCGTGAAAACCTAATAGAAGGATTTACCAAGCGTTACAACGTGCATTTGTTAGTTTGGTATGAAATACATGAAACAATGGAAAGTGCTATTCTGCGTGAAAAACAATTAAAAAACTGGTCAAGAAGCGCGAAATTAAGACTTATAGAAAAACAAAATCCAAACTGGATGGACTTATGGCTAAACCTGCAATAAATCCGTCATTGCGGCAGGGAACGCCGCAATCTAGAAGTCAGGGACGATTTACACTTGAACACATCCCTGTGACTGGATTCCAGCATCCATGCTGGAATGACGGCGACCCTTGAACGCTATCCGACAATAAACCCGTCATTGCGGCATGGATTGCCGCAATCCAGAAGCCAAGGATGGCTTACACTTGAACACATCCCTATGACTGGATTCCAGCATCCATGCTGGAATGACGTTTTTAAATTCAATGGCTTTTATATCGAACTCAGGTTATCTATAGCCTATCAGGAGAAAATTCTATGTTTTCCATGCTTGCCAACTTCGTAAAATCTGGGGCTAATCTACTGCACGCGGCTATTCCGATGGGTATCAAGTCGCTCAAGTATTTTATTGATAGCACGTTTCGAGACAAAGTCACGCCTGTTGCGGGTAGTGTGCTGTATTGCGATTTGTGGCTGGCGGTGGAACATTCGGGCATTTATGTCGGTGATGGTAACATTTCAAATATTGTGGTGGATGGTTTGGCGGAAAGCGAAGTGAAACTGTCTAGCCCGCGCAGTTTTACTTCCAAAAGTACCTTGGGACGTAAAATTTATGTGTCTTGCGATAAATACGGCGCGGTAGGTGATGATGCTGTCAGACACGGCGCGGATTCGCACGTTGGTGAACGGGCGTTTTATGGCTTGGTGATTAAAAATTGTCACCATTTTTCTACTAAGTGCGTGAATTATGCGGGGCAGAACGATGAGTCGTTTTTTTCAAAGCTGTTTTCATTTTCAAATATCGGTGAAACATGGGAACCCACCATGCTTGCACTTAAAAACGCCGCACGAAAACAATTAGGTGCGACTAAATGGCGGCTATGGGATTGGGATAATCAGGCAGAAGAACCATCTGAACCCGATTGGCAAGCACATCAAGATTTTTTTGCTAATCAAGCACTGAATAAAAACAGCATTCAGCAAATTCGCGCTGAACTTGCGGCAACACAAGACTATGAAGCGGAAATTGCCGATGAAAATATCCCGCAATCGGTATGCCAGCAATTAGCCAGTTTTCGGCAAAACCTCGCCGATATTTCGCAAAAATACGAACAGGTCAAAGAGTTTTTAGCATTAAATCCCGATGCGCGTTTTTCTTATGCTGATTTAAAAGCCTGTAACGAAGATTTTTCTGAGTTGGCAAAAATCTTGCGAAATAACCAGACGATTAAAGAACTCGCTAAAAAAATGGGGCGTGATTACATTTCAGAACAAAAAAAGAAGCAGGTCAAAATCCCCGAAGCCAGTAAAAATGAAGTGTACGGCACACATCGCAGTGATGATGTAATGCGCTTGCTACCTAGTGAATTATTGAATCTGGAAGATGAAACGCTGGAAACCTTATTTTATGCCCGATTATTGGAAAAAAACCTGCTAACTTATGAACTGCAAGGCGTGACGTTTAAAAACGGTGAAGCAACAGAAGAGATTAAAAAACGCACAGGGCCAGTGGTCGCTTGTTTGGATACCTCAGGAAGCATGGCAGGTGCGCCGATGTTAAAAGCAAAAGCCCTGTTACTTGCCATTGCCAATATTTTGAAACAGGAAGACCGTTCATTGCACGTTTTATTGTTTGGTGCGTCTGGTGAAATTCGGGAATTTGCTATGGATAAAGAAAATAACGCGGCTGGATTGCTGGCATTTTTGCAACAAGGTTTTGGGGGCGGTACGGATTTTGAATCACCGCTGAAACGCGCATTTGAAATCATTGCCTTGCAAAAAGACTATAAAAAAGCCGATGTGTTGATGATTTCAGACGGTGATTGTCAGTTATCAACTGAGTTTACGCAAATCATCACATCACAAAAACATCGGCTGGATTGCATGGTGTATTCCGTGCTTTGCAACGGAGCAAGAGTTGAAGATTCGTTTAGTGATGAAGTGGTTGTTGTTTAACGGATTAAAAAAATTCACGCACTCGACACAGGAAAAAGCAGGGTAGGATGATACTATAAGCGCATTGTCATTACTGGAGATTACGTTCATGGTTTCTTTAAAATCTGCTTTAACCGCCCTGCTATTATTTAATACAGGCTTGGTGTTGGCACAACCTGATAATGCTCAGGATGTGCTTAAACATCTGTCGTTACCCGCTGGATTTTCTATTTCGATTTATGCCGATAAGCTACCGAATGCGCGTAGTATGGTGTTAGGCGATGATGGCGTGGTGTTTGTTGGCACTGCAAAAGAAGGCAAAGTGTATGCGGTAGTCGATGCTAATCATGATGGCGTTGCCGATAAATCGTATGTAATTGCCAAGGATTTGTATATGCCTAATGGCGTAGCGTATAAAAACGGTGCGCTGTATGTGGCGGCGGTGAATCGGATTTTACGTTTTGATGCCATTACTCAGCATTTGGATAATCCACCCGCGCCTGTGGTGGTGACGGATAAATTTCCCGATGATAAACATCATGGCTGGAAATATTTGCGTTTTGGCTCTGATAATAAGCTGTACACCGCTGTGGGTGCGCCGTGTAATATTTGTGAACCCGATAAAGAGATTTATACTTCGCTAGTACGCTTAAATCCCGATGGTAGCGATATTGAAATTTTGGCGCGTGGTATCAGAAATACCGTGGGCTTTGATTGGCAACCTGAAACCAATGCTCTGTTTTTCAATGATAATGGACGCGATTATTTAGGTGATGATGAACCTGCCGATGAATTGAACCACTGGACATCCAAAGGCGAGCATTTTGGTTATCCGTATTGTCATGCTGGCGATACCCTTGATCCTGAATTTGGCAAGAATAAAAAATGTGCCGATTTTGTTCCGCCTGTGTGGAAATATAAAGCCCATATCGCACCGTTAGGAATGCGCTTTTATACGGGTAGATTGTTCCCTGCTGAATACAAAAATCAATTATTGGTTGCGCAACACGGTTCATGGAATCGTACTGAACCGCAAGGTTATCAGGTGGCGTTAGTGAAATTTAAAGACGGTAAACCTGTGGCTGAACAAAGTTTTATCAGTGGTTGGTTGACGAATAAAGGCGAGGTATTGGGACGACCTGTCGATATTTTAACGTTGCCAAATGGTAGCGTTTTAATCAGTGATGATACCCTAGGCGTGATTTATAAAGTCACTTATACCGCTAAACAATGAGCAAGCAATTTGTCATCCACAAAAAAGAAGTCGCCTACGCTGGCTTTTTTCGGCTGGAAAAATACTGGCTAACGCATACTTTATATAACGGCGGTTGGAGCGAAGAAATTTGTCGTGAATTATTTGTGCGTGGGCGGTGTGTGGCTGTGCTGTTGTATGATCCACACGCTGATAAAGTGGTGTTAATTGAACAGTTTCGTGCAGGAGCTATACTTAATCCAGATAAAGCGTGGTTGATTGAAATTGTCGCTGGGGCAATTGAAGAAGGTGAAACGGCGGTAGAAGTCGCCCATCGTGAAGCATTGGAAGAAGCAGGCTGTGTTATTCAAGAGTTGCGGGTGATTAGTGAATTTTATACTACCCCTGGTGGTGCGGCTGAACGCATTACTTTATTTTGTGGCAAAGTGGACAGCACGAAAATTGTCGAAGGCGTACACGGCTTGGCAGAAGAACAAGAAGATATTTTGGTACGCACTGTTGATTTTGCTGAAGCCTATCGAATGGTAGAAAGCAATGAAATAGATTCGGCAATTCCGATTTTAGCGATTCAATGGCTGGCGTTGAATAAGCATGCATTACAAGCACAGTGGGTGAGTTAAAAAATTTTAAGAGGTATTCGACAACAACAATGAAAAACCCAACGTGCTATTTTTTAGCCAGTTTACCGATTGTTATTAGCTTACTGTCAGGCTGTGCCAGTGATTCTGAAATTGCCCCGCCGATTAGCTATCAACAATCCATATCTCCTGTGGTGAGTTATGCGTTAAGTTTGCAAGGCGCACCTTATCATTACGGTTCAGATAATCCCGAAGACGGTTTTGATTGCAGTGGATTTGTGCATCACGTTTATCAGCATCAAGGTATTAGCTTGCCGCGTACTACCCAAGAGTTGGCAAATACTCTAATGCCTGTGGAAAAAAATGAAGTGCATTCGGGTGATTTGGTTTTTTTTGATACTAACGGTAAAACCTTTTCTCATGTTGGGCTTTACGTTGATAATGATAATTTTATTCACGCGCCTAGTGCTAAAACAGGTAGAGTGCTGGTGTCTAGTCTTAAAAATAATTACTGGCAGCAACACTTTGTCGGTGTGCGTAGACCGTAAGAGAAATCAGGAGTCCAAAACAGGTTTTGGACTCCTGATCGATTAGTAAGTAACAGTTAAACCAACATTATACGAGCGACCATAACCTGGTATTGGTGTTCCCGCAGCAGCGACTTCACCTAGATATACTCCGCCTAAAGGCAAGTTGTAATTCTTATCAAGCGCGTTTTCTATGCCTGCATCAACACGCAAATATTTCCAGTCATAGCTAGTGCGTAAATTCAGCAGTGCATAACCTGCGGTTTTAGGTTCTAAACGAATTGCTTGAACGGTATCTTTAGCCGCGACTAATTTTGTTTCGACAGTTGCTGTCCAACCACCCCATTTATAATCAAGGTCTAAAGTCGAATTCAACGGCATTTGCTGATACAAATTATCATGCGAAGTCTGGTTTCGTCCGCGCACATAACTCAAAATAGCTCTGCTAGACAAACTGCCGTATTTTTCAGTCTGCAATAATGTTTTGCTACCTGAGGCATTAACACCGACTAAGTGCGCATTATAGTTACCCAGTTGCAGCAATCTAAAACCGCCGCCACCGTGTGGAGTAGTTATGTTTGCGGCTGGATTAGCACACGTTACGCCATTAGCGGCTTGACAAAAACCTGCATCAATATAATTATCGACATAAGTGTAAAACGGCGTGACTTTAACATCCCAGTTTTCCTGTTCAGCGTCATGAAAATTTGCTGTACCGCTAACAGTGTAAGCCACTTCTGGATTCAGATTGTTATTACCCACATAACCATTACCATCACCATACCAGTTATTCATCAGCATCGACATCGGCATGGTATTCGCACCCATGATAAGTCCGCGCGACCACGCAAATCGTTCATATAAACTAGGCGCACGGGTTTTTCTGGCAAAGCCTAATTCATATTGCTGGGTATCAGTCGGCGTATAACGTGCTAAAGCAGTCACATCAACAATGGCATCCGTACGTTGTTTATCTTGATTATTAACCAGCGCGGCTTCAGGTGTTACCACGCCATAATCTTTGACATCGCCCGCACTCATTTCCACCAGACCGCCACGCACACCGAATTGCGTTAGCCATTTATCATTCCATTTGCTTTCCACTTCGGCAAAAAAATCCAGTCTATCGCGCTGTCCATGATTGATATTCACAAAAGGACTTGGTCCATTCATCATCGTCATCGGTTTATTGCCGATTGGCTGCCACCAGTCATCCAAACGATAACGCTGATATTCACTGCCTAAGGTTAGCTGATGTTTGTCTGTCACATCGATAATGCCTTTAACTGATAACCCTTGATTGATGCTATAGGTATTCATTGGCATATTGCGGGATGGGACGGCTCTATTCGCTTTATCAGGTAGGAAGTTCATGTAATGTTGAACATCTTCATGGTAGGCACGGGTTTCCAATCGTCCCCAGTCAAACTTACTTTTAGTGCTGACATTAGCAAACCAGCTATCATCACCCAACAAATCCATACGCACGTTTGGAAAGCCTTGATAGGGAATATTTTGCAGCCCCACTTTAATAATGGCTTCATGGTCGTCATTACGCAATGCTAACGACAGCGATTGGTTTTGGGCTCTATAGGCAGATGAACTAACCACATCATTAGCATTGGCTACGTTTTTAGTGGTGAAATTACCGCCTGCCTTGTAATTGCCAGATTCAACGGTAGAGCCTGTATAAGTCAACGAGGCATTTTTGTTTGCCAAGGTAGTTGAAATATTTCCGCCCCACGCATTTCCGTTGCTACGATAGAACGATGAGCCTTGCCCCATGACTAAATATTTTTTGCCGTCTTCGGCATACAGTGGATCAGCCGACTGCACACGAATAGTCCCTGCGATACTGTCACCACCCATACTGACTGGCGTGATGCCAGCCAGTACCTGCGCACTCAATACACTGGAAGGAGCAACATAAGACAGCGCGGGATTCATGTGATTACCACACGCCGAAATCAAATTCATACCGTCGATTTGCACACGGACACGATCATCTGCCATACCATTAAGAATAATTCGACTAGAAATACCACCCCCCCCAGAAAAACTAACCCCAGGTGTGTGATCGAACATTTTCGCGGTGTCACTGGTAGCCGTTCTGGAGCGTATTATTTTTGATGGACTGAGAAAAGATTCAAACGCTTGATTGGGATTATTCTCTGATTGTGCTTTGACAATAATAGTATCTAAAAGCACTGGTTCATCGATTTTTTTGGGGTTGTCTATCGGTTTTACAGTTTCCGCACAAGCGATTCCCGTACTAAGAGCGATACAGCCGATAGCAACCAGTTGAGATTTAAGTTTCATTGTTGTTTCCAAAAAATATAAGTTAGGAGTTGCTCACTAACAGGATGACACTTATAAAATAAATGAATTGTAAGAATGGATTGAAAGGATTTTTCAATATATCCTTTTGATTTTAAATAAAAATAGTTTTTGAGTACGCTGTGCCTACCAATTAAGTAATCATAAAGTAATGACCGTTATTATAGTGAGCAATTATAGGATTCAAAACAGGAATATTGATTTATTGAGCAGGGTAAAAAGTATAAAGCAAAAAATATGCCTAATCATAAGATACTGAATATAAACAACTATTTTTAGCGATTAAAAGTATGGATTGCTAAAAACAATAGAAATGGCTTATATGCAACAATTAGACCCGTGCAAATAACACAGTTTAATTACTGAATAAATAAAAATGCGTAATAACCGCAATTAAAATCGGCAATCGTTGCCGTTTTTAATGAAGATAATGAATGACTGGAAGGTGAAGGTTTTTTAAAATTGCGTTATTGCTTGCTTGATTTGGTCAATTGCTGATGAATCCAATTGCCCTGTTCGATGCTGTTGCACACACAACGCGCCTCTAAAACCTAAATAATCGGCTTGAAATAATTTGAGTGTTGCAATATCAGCTAGTTTCAAAGAACCCGCTAAACCACACAACAGCGATTGGGTTTTAGCTAGATTAACAAACCGCGCTATATTGGATAATGTCATCACTTGAGTGAGTGAACCTTGCTGTTTATTCATAGTATCAAGCATCACACCAGCAAAACCAGCGGATTTTAACGCGGGAATAATGGTAAAATCAGGCTGTGTATCGGCAAATAACACCGCGATTAACTTGTACGTTTTTGCCAGTTCGGATAATTTTTCCACCACAGCAAAACTATCGCCATCAGGAAAAAAACCGATTTTTATATAATCAACATTTGTTTGTGCCATTGCGTTGACTGCATTAAAAATCAGTTCTGGCTGCATCGGCAAATCGCCAACCGTTGCACTGACGGGACAACGCCCTGCAATTTTTTCGACAATTTCCGTGACTAACTCTATATCTAATGCCCCCAACGCACCAAGCGCAGGTTGCTTTAAATCAGTAATATCGACCTCGGCATTCAACACCAATAAAGCTTCGGCGACACTATTAACGCTGGCTAACATTTTGCTCATAAACTAGCCTTGTGTTGTTCAATCACTGCCATTAACCAGCCCCATGCTTCTAATTCTTTATCTCCTGCGGTTTTTTCCAAACCGATACGCAAATAATCAATTTCACTGTCAATTTTTGACAACGGCAACATTTTTAAACGACTGATTAAAATCGCTGCTTCCAACACCGCATATTGAGCTCGATTAAAACCCATAAATGGCGCGTGATTGACGGTATGAATCGCTTTGCAAAATAACTTGGGGCGGGTGTCATCGTCTTCAATACGCACTAATTCTACTTCGCTATGCGCCAAAGCACACGCCAACACAGCACCTTGTATTTTTTCTGCCGCCTGCACAGCCCAATCACGCCGCCCTGTTAAACAACCTGCAAACACGCGCACATCGTCACAATAATTCAGCACAGCAACGCCCGTTTCCAGCAAATTATTCAAGGTGGTAGACGGACGAAACGGCAAAATAATGATCTCATCACCATTCAGATGAATGCCCATCGGTGCGAAATGCACTACGCCAGAACGGTTTTGTGTGCTAACAATTAATTCTTGAATCATGATTTTTTTTGTAAAGTTGTTCCCGCAGGTTTAAATGTATGCAAATCAAATTCCACTTCGGTTTTATCCGCCGCACAACCCCACGTTAATTCTTGATCTTGCGTAAACCGCTTACCCAACTGCCACGCAATTTGCGCCCGCGCCAGTTCTACGCCTAAATAAAACGCATGACTGGCATCATTTTCAACGTGCAGATTGGGGTAAAAATCAAACGGATTCAGTGCGGTATAAAAACCATCACGGTTATAAATATGCACGCCATCGGTACTGGTTTGAATGCGAAAACTAGGGTCTTTAATTTCTCTTGCCCAGTCTTTAATTTCTGCTTGCGTATAAGGAAACGGTGCGGTTTCGTGCAGTGCCATTAAATCTGAATTAATATGTTTTGGCAGCGTATCATGCTCTTTTGCCGCATACATAATACGTCTTGCTAAATCAGCTTCTTTAATTGCTCGACTAGCGTGTTTACTCACTTCGGTGGCTAAAATATGATTAATGTTTAACTCTGAGCATATCCCCAGCAACAGCGTGTTCATACCCGCTGTGTCAGCATGAGTCAATTCGGTGATATTGCCAACGCCTAACATCATTTCCACATCGGGATGATTTTTGCGTACTTCATGATAACGCACTATCGATTCGGTAAAACCAAAATGCAAAGGGTCTAAAATCGGGTCAACAATGAACGGGCGATTTTTTACCTGCATAATCGCAATAGCTCTGTCCAGAGAAGCCAAATCTTGATGTTTTTCGGGAATTAAAATCGGCGTTGACGCAACTTCATCGGCTATCCACAAGGTAGATTCATGCAAACTTAATAGATAATCCGCCCCCGCTTTGCCGCCGCGCAATAAATCATCCGCTTCCAATGAATCAATACTCACCATAAAACCGCGCTGTTTTAAGGTTTGTATGATGAGTTCTAAGTTCGGAAAATCGGTGCTAGGCAAACAACCAATATCGATAACATCCGCGCCATTGTGTCGATAATACTCAGCACGGTTCAGCACTTCTTCAATACTGATGGTTGCCGCATCGGTAATTTCGGCAAAAATTTTTACCTTATATTGATTTAAATCTGCTTGTTGGGCTTTTTTACCAAAATATTGCGGCAAATCTTTTACTTCCTCAGGCCCTCGCTCAACAGGTACGCCTAAAATTTCACTCAACGCGACCAAATCACCACGACACCGCCCTGGAATAATAATACGATCTGCACAGAAAGTATCAGTCAACCGCCGTGCAATCATCTCCGTAGTCATCAACGCCGCAACTTTAACGCCCAAAATATGCACGGTATATGTAAATTCTGGCTGCATTTTTGCCAAAATGCTGCGCAACTGCTTTTCTGCCAGTCTACCTGTTAAAAATAAAATGTGTTCGCTCATTATGTTTTATAACGCATTTTTGATGTCACGATTTTGTTTGGTGGTAAGTTTTAACAGCTTGTTTAAACTGCCAACGCGATAAGATGCGTTACATAGATACTCTGTTCAAAATCAAGCCCTTTTCGATAACAATAATCATGAATT
>JBAXNR010000052.1:0-28864 GCA_037133675.1 Methylococcales bacterium | reverse complement strand
AGTGTCTCTTCCTCATTTTATCAAGGACTTAGGGCTTAAGTTGGCGCATATGGGCATACTACCCCGCCTTCACAGGGGTTGCCGTTCATGACCACTGGAAACCCTACTAACACTACCCCGTGTCAGCACGCCCCGATGCACTCCCCATCATCTGCGTGAACTGCGCTACTGCGAACAACTCACAGGCGATGACTGGGCGATTGCCCTACGACTGCTGTTAGTCGAAGGCAAAAAAGCCATTGCTCAGGCAAAAGCCGAAGGCAAAACTGCACTGCCTATCGAAACCATCACCGACTTAATGCGCCGTTATGACCAACTTGCGACATCGGACTCATCGCCTTTCCAGTACGCCCTTACCAAGTAGGACACAAAGGGCGTACAGCGCAACAGTCCGCCACCAACTTACTGATTCGACTGCGTGATTTTAAAACCGAAGTCTGGCGATTCCTCACCGATTGGCGTATCCCTTTCGATAACAACTCCGCCGAACACCTTGCGCGTCCTGTGAAAGTCAAACTTAAAGTCACGGGTGGTTTTCGAGCCATTGGTGGCTCTGAGGCTTTTTGCATCATCCGTTCTATTTGGGAAACCTATAAACTGAATCATCTCAATCCGTTTGATTCGCTTCGATTTTAGCCCGTATTCCGTTGCACTCCAACAAACGCAGGTGTTCAAGGCTTATGTGCATGACAAAATCTGCTTCAATTCATTAAGAGCTTTCGCGTATTCAGTCTTCATACTACTCAACAACTCTCTGACAGGTTTCAATTGCTGGGTTTTTCCTGCCTGCTCCATGATTTTGCATAATGCGTAAAGCTGCATGGCACCGACATTGCCGCTAATAGATTTTAAACCATGCGCCAGTTGGCGAATTTTCTCAGCATCACGGTTTTCAATGCCGTGTTGTAACGCGCTGAGTGTTGAATCCGCGCTTTCTTGAAAGGCTTGTTGTAATGAGGTAAGAAATTCCAAATCGTCTGGATTAGAAAAATCAAAATTTTGCTGGAGAAAGTGAGTGTCAATAGCAGGAGGGGCTTCCAATACGTCCTCTTTACGGGTTTCAGAGGTGTCGGCAATAATGAGTTGTTCAGGTAGCCATTTTTGCAATACTTCATTTAAGTCTTTGCGGGTAAACGGTTTTGTTACCCATTCATCCATACCTGCCGCTAAACATTTTGCTTTGTCACCTGCTAAGGCGTGGGCAGTTAGGGCGATAATAGGAATACGCTTGGAGTCTTTGACTTCATTTTCAAGCCGACGAATTTCAGTTGCAGCCTGATAACCATCCATCACAGGCATCTGGCAATCCATAAAAATTAAATCATAGTCTTGTTGCTTTAATGCGTCAATAGCTTCTGCACCGTTGTTGACCACTTTAACGCGACAACCAAAGTTTTCTAAAAATCGTATGACCAAAATTTGATTGGCAAGATAGTCCTCGGCAACCAAAATAGTCGCATTAAACTGACAGTCTGTATAAGTCTTAGTTTTTACTGAGGTCGCTACTGATTTTTCCAAATCAACCCAAAACCAGAATTTTGCCCCCTGACCTAATTGGCTACTCACGCCAATTTCGCCACCCATTAAATGTGTTAATTGTTTGGAAATCGCTAATCCTAGCCCTGTACCGCCAAAAGCACGCGTCATGGAATTGTCTACTTGAGAGAAAGCATCAAAAATCAGCAGTTGTTTTTCTGCATCAATTCCAATGCCAGTGTCAGTAACCTCAAAAGTTAGTTTTACTTTGTTGCCAGCTAAATCTTGGCTGCTAATCTTTAAAGCCACTTCACCCAGCACGGTAAATTTAACGGCATTACTGAGCATATTCATTAATATCTGACTCAGTTTGATAGAATCTCCCATCAGGATGGTGGGTATGTCACCGACTTCTAAACGATAAACCAAGCCTTTAACTTTTGCCAAGGTTTCCAATAAAACAAAGCTGTCATTGATGAGTAAGTGACTATTGAATGGATGAATATCCAACACCAACCTACCTGATTCAATTTTGGAAAAATCCAAAATATCATTAATAACACCCAGCAATAACCGTGACGATTGTTGAACGATTTCGATAGAATGACGTTGCTCGCTGTTTAAGTCACTTTCATATAAAAAATCGGTCATGCCCAATACGGCATTCATGGGCGTTCTAATTTCATGACTCATATTGGCTAAAAACTGCGATTTAGCACGATTAGCCGCCTCCGCTTCTTCTTTAGCCGTCAACGCATCAGCGACTGCTTGTTTTAATATGCTGTTTATCTCGGTCAATTGTGCGGTTCGTTCTTCGACTTGAATTTCTAAACCTTCGCGTTGTTTGTCGAGTTGTTCATCTCGTTGATGAATTTCGTCGAGCATATAATTGTATACATCAACCAATTGACCAAATTCATCATTGCTGGTTTTAATGACTCGACCAGTAAAGTTTTTCTCGATAGCGACGGATTTCATTGCTTGCATTAAATTCAACAACGGCATGGAAAAAATCCGCTCTAAACGGGTTGAAACCAGCATAGTTGCTAACAAAGTAAATAATAAAATAGCCGCCATGATGGAATAAAAACTGGCAAAAAAGGCGTTCAAATTACGCTGGTTATCAACTAGGTGTAACACACCCATCAGTTCATCATCAACAAAGATAGGTTTGAGTAAGTGCATTTGCCCGTATTTATCATACAGGGTTAATTCCGAATAGCCTGATTGCAAAGGATACACAGACGATAAACCGAGTGCTTTTTTGATGTCTTGATTTAGTCGGTCAAGCGTGGAAATATGGCTTGCTTTTTCAATGGCAATACGCGAATCATCCTTTACCCATTGAATCATTTTCCAGTGGTTAAATTCATCATCGACTTTGTATGAAGTGGTATATTCTGCAAATATCTCACCGCTAGGACTGTATAAAAATGCTGCCACGATACTGGGCTGGGTTTCTAGCATTTTTAGGTTTTTTTGCGCAACAGTGTTATCCATAAACGCTAGTGCCGCCGAACTATTCCACGCAACGATATTAACCACTGCCGATAATGCTTGTTCGGTTTGTTGCCGCCGTGATAAATATTCATAGGCGGTAATTGACGAAGCAACTACCATTAATGCCAGTAATACCGAGACTCCGATAATCAATATTAGTTTGATGCGTATGGAAGCATCGTGAAAATTGTTTTTCATGGTTACATATTGAAACGGAAATTACTCAACTAATGGCTTGAATTAAACTTGATTGCCAATATTGATTAAATTCGATTATGGGAATAGGTTTGGAAAAAAGATAGCCTTGTATCGAATTACAAGTGCTGTTTTCCAAAAAGTCACGTTGCTCATTGGTTTCTACCCCTTCAGCTACCGTGCTTAAATTCAGCGTGCTGGCTAATGCTAAAATAGCTTGAACAATAGCGACATCATCTTCGTTATGAGGCAAATCTTTGACAAACGAACGATCTATTTTTAAGGAGTCGAGCGGAAAACTTTTCAAATAACTTAACGATGAATAACCCGTACCAAAATCATCCACTGACAATTTGATACCAATGCTTTTAAGTTGCCACAGCTTATTAAACATTTTTTCGGTATCCGCCATAATAACGCTTTCAGTCAGCTCGAATATCAAAAAACCAGGATGAGTAATCTCATATTCAGCCAGAATAGCTTCTACCATCGGCACGAAATTCGGTTGATTAAACTGCAAGCCACTTAAATTAACTGCAATGGTTAAATGCCCCATGCCTTGTTGTTGCCACTACTTGTGTTGCTGGCACACTTCACGAATAGCCCATTCACCAAACTTGATGATTAAGCCATTATCTTCGGCAAGAGAAATAAAATCATCTGGCGGTAAAAAACCTAATTGCGGACTTTGCCAGCGCATCAGAGCTTCTGCACCAATTAATTGACATGATTTTGCACTAACAATGGGTTGATAGTATAGGCGTAGCTCATTATTTTCTACTGCCTGATACATAAAATTCTCCATTTTTCGGCGTTTTTGCGCTTTCACATTCATGGAATCATGAAAAAACTGATAATGCCCTTTACCTATTTTTTTAGCGTGATACATGGCAATATCGGCATTTTTCAACAACGTTTCACTGTCTTCTCCGTCCTGTGGATAAATAGCAATACCCACACTAGAACTAATATAAACTTGCTGAGTATCTATCAAAATAGGTTCACGAATCCATTGTTGGATATGATCTGCGGCGCAAGCCGCATCTTCTGGATAAGTCAGTTCACTGAGCAGAATAATAAACTCATCACCCCCTAATCGCGCTATATCTGTATTGAGGTTCTGAGAATTTTCATATCTCGACGCAATATCAGAACTGCGTAATCCTGCTGTTAATCGATTAGAAACTTCTTTCAGTAATCGATCACCGATATGATGACCATACGAATCGTTGACTCCTTTAAAATTATCTAAATCCAGAAACAATACCGCAAAATTACGCCCATTACGTTTTGCTAGTTTGATTGAGTTAGATAACAGCTCTAAAAAAAACGTACGATTGGGTAAACCTGTTATCTCATCATAATACGCTAACTGCTTGATTTTATTTTCGTTGTCTTTGCGTTCGGTTATATCTTGAATCGTTCCCGTTAAACCTAGCAATTCATGATTGCTGGTTAGGATGGTGTCAATCTGCTGCCCGACAAAATATTGCTGACCTGTTTGAGTGATAATCCGATATTCGATCATCAAAGGCGTTTTATTTTGGATGACAGTCTCAAAACTCATTCGCACATATTTCCTATCCGCTTCGTGAATCATCGCCTCCAAGTTAACTAGACTAGGAATAAAATTTTCTTTATCGACATGAAAAATGGCGAACACTTCATCAGACAAATATATTTTGTTATTCTCAAAAAAATACCATTCCCAATGTCCTAACTTAGCCATTTGTTGCGCTTTTGAGAGGCGCATTTCACTTTTTTCCAGTTGCTGTAACAAGCTACTGGCTTTAATCATGTAATGTAAACGATGGGTTAATACTTTCCAGTTGATAGGTTTTACCACAAAATCAGTCGCGCCTGCTAAATAAGATGAGGCGACTCTTTCTGCATCTTCAGTCCCTGTGACCATTAGCAATGGGGTGTTTTTACCCGTTGGTAATGCGCGTATTGCGGCACAAGTCACAAAACCATTCATTACAGGCATATCAATATCAACCAGTACAATATCAGGCGTGTGTGTTTTAAAAGCCTCGATACCTTCATGACCATTTAACGCAGAAACCATTGCAAATCCAGCCGCCGACAAATAGCGTTTAGCCCATAAATGAGCGGTCTGGTCATCATCAATGACTAGCACTAATTTTAAAGAGTTATCAGACTGACTCATTTTAATCCTATAACGATCTGTAAAATATCCTTGTTGCAGGAGTTGTAACATAATAAAAATAACGCGTTAATGCACGACTCGACTGAATTTTGATAAAAGATACCTAGTCTACAGTAAAAACCGCTATAAATTAACGTACTCAAGGTAAATATAATCATCAATCCGTTGTAATTTATGAACAGAACCTGCATCAATCCTAAATTGAAAAGCATTAGCTGGAGGCAAACTTAACACCTGCGCCAGTAATGATCGAATTACGCCTGCATGAGTAACGACAATGACTTGATCGCATGGAGTCGCTAATAATTCTTTCCAAAAATCGCCCACACGTTGATACAACTCTGAAAAACTTTCACCATTTGGTGGCGTAGCAGTGGCAAAATTATCCGTCCAATGCTGTAAAGCGATTTGATCTATATCATCAAACCGTTGTCCTTCCCAATCACCAAAATTCAACTCTTGCAAACGTGGATCAATTATTACCGACTCAGAAAAAGTTAGGGCTAATTGTGCGCAGCGCGTGAGTGGACTGCTAAAAACGCGGCAGTCTTGGTCAAAGCTGGGTAATTTGTCATGCAGTACTTCGACTTCTTCTGGAAAACTGATTGCCAAACCAAGATCGCTTTGACCATAACACAGCCCTTCTACATTTGCTGTTTGAGTGTGGCGAATTAAATAAATGTCCATAAACTACTCATGCTTAAAATAAAAAAACGTCAGCGATTTGCCTAAAAAATCGCCCGTATAACCACTGATGTGGCGGTAAAAATGTAATTCATTGATAATGGATAAACAGGAATAACTACTCATATCCTGTTTAATGACTGCCAGTCGTTGGGCTGCAAACTGACTAGCCCGCTGAAAATAATAATTCTTGGTAGGCGCGTACAACGCACCTACCGCCTTGCTGTCTTCCATTCGTGCATAATTATAACCGTACATTAATAACAATGGCTTGATATTACATACTTGAACCACTATCCCAAACTACATCATTACCTATCGCATACAGTTTGCAATCCGCATTGACTCGGTATTCAGCTAAACGGTTTCTGCATTCCAATAATGCTCTATCATTGGCTTGCGCTTGAGAAGAATAGCCAAAACCATAGCCCCACGCTTCCCTTCTATTGCTGTCGTGAGCTAAAGCAAGGGCTTTTTTATCAGTCTTAGACGAATACTCCTGAAAAAAAGCCGTAAACGCAGGCAACAAGCTCTGATTTTGGGTTGAGACAGAATGTGAACACGGTTGTTTTGTAGTAATGCCCATTGATACGAATTTACAATTGATACTGTCAGCAATCAATGCCGCTTTAGCCGTCACCTTATCAAACAAACTCTGCTCGATAGGTTCAATTATCACAGCTGGTTGGTGTTGGGATAACGCTATCTTACTATCTATATCAGCCCCAGTAATCGCCAACAAAAGCATTCCAAGAAGTACTGGTGAACTCACAAAGCCAATAATGCCGCAGACAATACCGCCAACACCCCACAATCGCTGTTTTTTGAAAACAGCCAGTATGCCACACAGTAAAGCAAGCGGAACAAACAGTGGTGCGAGAAAAAATAGGCTGATAATACCAAAAATAACCGACGCAATCCCCACATCATTATCCTGCTCGCCATCCTGTATTATCTCATCTTCATATTTATTCATACTACAGTCCCGCCTAAAAACGACCCATTGACCGAATTAATTATGAGTGTAACTGAATCAGCGACGCAATAAAATTTATCTATACATTGTAAAATGCAATCATCCACACTCGAAAACTAATCAAAGAGCATGACCAAACAACAGCTACTAACCATTATTCGGCTAGCTAAAAATGAATCACAGCAAGAACTGAATTTATCAGAGTGTGAGTTAAGCCAATTACCCAGCGAACTTTGGCATCTCGATACTTTACGCACGCTTTACTTATACAGCAATAGTTTACGCTATTTATCGCCAGAAATTGGACAACTCCACGCCTTGCAGGAGCTGGTTATTGGTAATAATAAATTACGTTGGCTGCCATCGGAAATTGCACAACTCAAACAGTTACGCGGACTTTACGCGCCTAACAATCAACTAAACAACTTCTCCCCTGCCATTACTCAACTCAGTGCCTTGCATTCGCTCAGTTTATTCAATAACCCACTCCATCATTTACCGTCTGAAATTAAACAGTTGAGCAATTTACGCGAGCTATATTTGACTAACACCCAACTACACGATTTACCGCCTGAGTTTGGAGAATTAATAGACTTGGCAGTATTAGATTTAGCTCATAATCAATTTAGCCAAATACCTCCACAACTTGCCTTAATCACTAATTTTAGAGTAGTCGATATGCGTCATAACCCCTGTTTTTTACCAGAACAATTGGGTGAATTAAAAAAACAAGGAGATGGCATTTATATTCCACAAAACTGTTATTTACCCGATGAAATGCTCAATGAATCCAGTGGAATGATAGACCGTTATTTAACAGGCTGGTAATTTCAAGCCTTGCGCCGACTGTGCGTCTAACGTTAAGTATTGTCAACACGCTCTCGCCAAACAGCTAGTTTTGCCAGTCATTAATCATAAACACATGACTATACTATTGATTCAATCGGTATAATCACTACACCAATGGACATAGCATAATCAATTTAATAACAACCACAAGGCTTAAAATTATGAATACAACCGTCCTTTCCCCTATTGAAATAGGCTCTTATACGTTGCCGAATCGTGTCGTGATGGCACCTTTAACACGAATGCGTTCACCCGATGGCATAGCCAATGAGCTAATGGCAACGTATTACACACAACGCGCCAGTGCAGGGTTGATTATTTCCGAAGCCTCGCCAATTTCACCGCAAGCAATCGGTTATCCTGCGATTCCCTGCATTTACAATGTAGAGCAGGTTGAAGGCTGGAAAAAAATCACGTCCGCTGTTCATGCCAATAATGGGCATATCTTTTTACAGTTATGGCACGTTGGGCGTATTTCTCATCCTGATTATCATAATGGTGAGTTACCCGTTGCCCCTTCTCCTATTCAGCCTAAAGGGCAAGCGATTACACCCAGCGGTATGAAACCATTTGTCACACCGCGTGATTTATCGATTACTGAAATTCAAGAGATTGTTGAACACTATCGTCATGCAGCTCAAAACGCATTGGCGGCTGGGTTTGATGGTGTGGAAATACATGGTGCGAATGGTTATTTAATCGATCAATTTTTGCGTGATGGTTCTAATCAACGTACTGATGACTATGGTGGTAGCGTGGAAAATCGCACTCGCTTTTTATTGGAAGTAACCGAAGCGGTAATTTCAGTGTGGGGCGCAGAACGGGTGGGTATTCGTCTTGCACCTAGCGGCACATTTAATGATATGACTGATTCTGTGCCAGAAGCTTTATTTGTTTATGTCCTACAGCAACTCAATCGGTTTAATTTAGCGTATCTTCATGTGGTTGACGCACTGGAAAGTGATATTCGTCACGGTGCGAATGTGGTTGATCTTGCGGTATTACGCGCCGCTTACAATGGGATATTAATTGTTTGTGGTGGTTATGATTTTGAGCGTGCCAATGAAACTATTGCACAAGGTTTAGCGGATGCCGTCGCCTTTGGGCAGTTGTATATTGCTAATCCAGACTTAGTAGAACGTTTTGCTACGAACGCACCGTTAAATAAGCCAGATCCTAGCACTTTTTATGGCGGTGAAGCTAAAGGTTATACTGATTATCCACGCTTAACCGATTAAGATTACTTTTCATCAGGCATAAAAAAGGGCGATTTAATCGCCCTTTTTTAACTACTTATTTTTTGTCTTCTTTCGCTTCTGGTTTTACAGGGATAACGTCATGATGTTTTGCATGATCAGGCGTTTCAGCGGTAGCGGGTTCTGGTGGTTTAGGACCTTCTTCAGATTCTACTTCTTTAGGCTCAACTTCTTTAGGCTCAACTTCTTTGGTGCTATCTGTTGCAGGTGATTTTACCGTGCCTGCTTCTTCTACTTCAGTTGCTTTGTCTTTTTCTGCGGGTGCTTTTCCTTCTGCAACAGGAGCTGGTTCGCTTACTGCTGCTTTGTCATCCGTTTTAGGTTGTTCGCCAGCGGCAGGTTTATCATCTGCTTTGGATTTTTCATCAACTAATTTTTCATCGGCTTTAGGTTGTTCGCCAGCGACAGGTTTATCATCTGCTTTAGGTTTTTCATCAACCAATGGGACTAAAATTTCCACTGTCGCTTGTTTGCGCATAGCTTCGACCATCTCTTGAACTTTTTTGCGCTCTAGGATAGGTTTTAATTGCTCTTTGACTGCATCAAATGGAGGCGGCGTTTGAGCGCGTGAATCTTCTCTCAAAATGATGTGATAGCCAAACTGGGTTTTGACGGGGGTTTTGGAATACTTGCCTTTTTCTAATTTAGCAACTGCATCAGAAAATGGTTCAACCATTTGTCCCGCTGCAAACCAACCTAATTCACCACCATTTTGTGATTCTTTAGCATCCAAAGAATTTTTATTGGCTAAATCAGCAAACTTGCCGCCTTTATCTAAGTCAGCAATCAGTTTTTTGGCTTCGTCTTCGGTTTTAACCAAAATGTGACTGGCTTTGTATTCGGTAGCATTAGTGCCACCTACTTTGCTGTCATATTCTTTTTTGAGGTCTGCATCACTGACAGGGTTGGTTTTCAAAAAGTTTTGCAAGTCAGCTTGGGTCAATAAGGTATTTTTAGCATTTTCAAGCTGAATAGCCACTTCTGGCGATTTATCAAGTTGCTTTTGCAACGCATCTTGAATCAGTAATTGGCGTTGCACCAGTTCTTCAATCAATTTTTCTTTAGGAAAAGTTTGACCTTGACCGCGTACTGCAACTTCTTTTTCCAAATCGGCGAGTGCTGATTTGGCGATATAATGTCCATTAACCACTGCAATGGCATCGGCTTTGTCAACAACAGCAACAGGTACAGCAGAGGTAACTGCTGGTGTAGTACCATTAGCAGAAGGCGTAGACGCTGGTTTATCGCAGCCAGCAATTAGCGCACTACCAGCAACTAGCAGAGGAATAAGCTTTTTTTTCATGTGTTGGTTCCTTTAGTCTTTTTCAGAGGGTGATAAAGCATTAATGCCTAAGGCGTGAATTTCTTGTTTCATTAAATCGCCTAAGGCTTGGTAAATCAGTTGATGGCGTTGCACTAGGCTTTTACCGTCAAACGCTTTTGCAACAATAGTAACGTGATAATGACCACCGCCACTTCTCGCGCCTGCGTGTCCTGCGTGTGCCGCGCTGTTATCGATAATTTCTAATAATTCAGGCGTAAAAGCCTCAGTCAAAGAACGTCTAATTAACTCAGTTGTCATTGTGGAAACACCTTTTTAAATGGTTTAACAGTGACCTTGGCGTAAACGCCAGCGTCAATGTAAGGGTCAGCATCCGCCCATTGCTGTGCGGCGGCTAAATCAGTAAATTCTGCAACAATTAAACTACCCGTAAAACCCGCATCGCTTGGGTTTTCGCTATCAATTGCAGGATGAGGGCCTGCCAGTAGCAAACGCCCTTCATTTTGTAATACTTGCAAGCGTTCAAGATGAGCTGGTCTTGCAGCCAATCTTTTAGCCAAGCTGTCAGCAATATCTTCGCTGATAATTGCATATAGCATAGTTTATTCCTTAGTTTCAGTGCTTTCAGAAGGATCAGGAATATATTGATATAAATAAACCATTTGTAAAACAATAAACGCCACCATCAACGCAGGCGCGATAAAGGTTTTAAAAGACACCCAGTCATCGGTTGAATAGTGAAACATCACATAGACATTCAAAAAACCCACCGCGATAAAAAAACTTGCCCATAACAAATTGAGCCGTTTCCATATATTATCGGGCAAGGTCATATTGTCCGACATCATGCGTTCAATAAACGGTTTTTTGCCGATAAATTGACTACCTAAAAATACCAAACCAAATAGCCATTCGATAATAGAAAATTTCCATTTAATAAATTGCGCATCTTGAAAATACAAGGTTGCGCCACCCATAACTACCACCAGCCCCAATGTCACCCATTGCATGGTTTCTACTTTATGGTATTTAAACCACATAAAAGCCACTTGCAAAATCGTAGCCATCATCACCACTGCTGTGGCGACATAAATATCATAAACTTTAAAGGCGATAAAAAATAACAGGATAGGGAAAAATTCTAAAAGTTGTTTCATAAGTTGTTTGAGGCTAGCGGGATTAGCGCGTTATTGGGCAGGATGGGCTATTGTTCAGTTAATTAAGGTCGTTACATCATGGTGCTACATCGAATTTTTTCAAGGCTAGTTGGCTTAATGATAATGCACTGTCTCAGTGTTGATAACAGCTAATAGATTATCACAAAATGACTAAAGCTGAATTTTTGTAGCAAATCAATCAATTTCAATTTCGCATTGTAAAATTTTTACTCATTAATGTACATGGTAGCCGCTGTGTTTCTGTTAAAATACACCGTTATTTTTGGAGACTTTTCATGGACAAAAACACTCAAACCGAACTAGAAGCCGCCGCTTTTAGACAACTCATCAGCCATTTACAACAACATACCGAAGTACAAAACATTGAATTAATGGTTTTAGCAGATTTTTGTCGCAATTGCTTGGCAAAATGGCTGGTCTCTGCTGCCAAAGAACACAATGCAGAACTGGATTACGAACAAGCCAGAGAAATTGTTTACGGAATGCCTTACAGTGAGTGGAAAGACCAATTTCAAACCGAAGCCACAGAAGAACAGCTTGCCGCTTATCAGCGTAGGCAAGAAGCGAAATTGTAGTTTGGGTGGAACGAACCCCAACTTTTCGGGTAGTGGATTAAATCTGGAGTTAAAAAGCTTTAGCTTTTTACGACTCGCCAATAGCTAAAGCTATTGGACTCCATAATTTTTATCTTGATAATTATGTTAAATAACAGATTTAACCCATTACCACGTTTCGTTTATCGGATTATTTTTTTTGTAAACTTTAGAGGTGATTATTGTGGATGAATTAACTATAAAAATTCATTGGAAAGGGGTGTATTCTTTGGATGAAGTCAATAAAAGGGAGGATGGCAACGGCTTGTATTTATTGGCTGGTAAACGAAAATACAAACAAGAAGATTCCGATATTCAATACTTCGGAATCACTGAAAAAAAATACAAAGAAAGATTTAGTGATAAAAATCACCCGATTCACGATATAACACGAGATTTAAAAATATGGCTGGGCGAAGTTATATATCCGCAAAATTTTGAACTAAAGCATTTAAAAACAGCGGAAGCAATTATGATTTATTATTGGCAGCCAAATTTGAACACTCAAAACAAACCTTATCCTCCACGACCCACCACAATAGTTTCTCATTGGTTTAAAAAAGACGGTTCGCCTAGAATTAATCAAGTTTATAAAAACCTTCATGACGTTATGTCGTGGGACGGTGAATACTGGAGAACTGGGAATTTATCTGTTTATCAAGAGTGAAATGTATAAGCTCGGATGACGTAAGGAATCCCAGATCAACATCGACAAAATGCTGGGATTCGTACCTCATTCCCGCCTACTTGTTATCAACACCAATAATCGAAATGATAAAGGAGTTTTAACATGACTGACATTGAAGAACTTAAAGCTAAAGCGAGAAAATTACTCATAAGATGAGTAGAGCCGCGAAACCCATCACGAAACGATGATGAAGCCGCAAATGTGGTTTCACTGCATTTTCCCCATCCTAAAACACTGAACAAGTAAGTTTAATGGAGAATAGAAATGGATAATGACACTCTAATAAATCAAGCACGGCAACTTTATGCAGTATTACACGTCGAACAATATGCGCACTTAAAAACCAAAACTCAGTTTGAGCGGCTTGATCATCTGATAATGTGGGCTTATTGCCGTTATCAACGTCGGTTAAATCGCTGTGTTTTATGTTATAAGCATCGGTTAAATGACTGTATTAGGCAACATGAGGGAAATAAACAGCGATTTTGCCTATATCGTAAGTTGAAATGACGTAAGTAATACCAATATAAAACCAACGTAGTCACAAATTTTGTCGAGTTGGCTATCACGCCAGCCAAACTACACAGATTTTCTTGCCAATAGCTAATGCTATTGGTCTCCTAAAACTATGACTAATAACCCTGTGTTATAGTACACTATAACACTTACCAAAACGGTTAAATCAATGAGCAACGTACATTTACACGAAATACATAAATTTGGTTCTATGGCAGAACGCTGGTGGGATCTGCTGGGTGAATTTAAAACCCTGCATGATATTAATCCCTTGCGCCTGCAATTTATTCAACAATACGCTGATTTAGCAGGTAAACGCATTGTTGATGTCGGTTGTGGCGGCGGTATTTTAACCGAAGGCTTGGCGCAACACGGCGCAGATGCCTTGGGTATTGATTTAAGCGAAGAGTTAATTGACGTGGCTGATCTGCACGGTTTGGAAGTGGGCATTAACACCCATTATCAAAAAATCAGCGTTGAAGACTTAGCCGAACAACAGCCCGAAAGTTTCGATCATGTGACTTGTATGGAAATGTTGGAACACGTTCCAGACGCAGGTTCGATTATTGCCGCCTGTGCCAAGTTGGTTAAACCCAATGGAATGGTGTTTTTTTCCACTCTGAATCGTCACCCAAAAGCCTATTTACTGGCAATCGTTGCCGCTGAACACGTTTTAAAAATGCTGCCTAAAGGTACTCATGAGTATAAAACCTTTATTAAACCCTCTGAGTTAAGCCAATCAGCACGAGCTTCGGGTTTGGAATTACAAGGCATGGTAGGTATTAGCTACAATCCAATTAGCAAAAAGTTTAGCTTAGGCAAAGACATTGATGTGAATTATATCGCCGCGTTTAAACGCATTGTCTAATGAGTGCAAACTTTAAATTATCCTGCGTGCTATTTGACCTAGACGGAACGCTAGTCGATACCGCGCCTGATTTGATTGCCTGTTTAAATCACACCTTAGCCGCGCATGATTTAAATACCGTCAACGCAGAACTGGTTAAACCGTTTATTTCCTTTGGTGCGTTAGCGATGATTAATGCCAGCGTAGCGCAATCCCTCAGCGAATCACAGCGTACTGAGTTGCTAGAAACCATGCTTAATCGCTATGAAAATAATATTGCTGAACACACTGTTTTTTTTACGGGCATGGTTGAGACCTTGGCAAATATTGAGCAACTCGGATTAAAGTGGGGCGTGGTCACTAACAAACGAAAACGCTTTACTGATCCATTGATGGATGCACTTGATCTTACCCGCCGTGCCGCTTGTATTATCAGTGGCGACAGCACAGGCAATCCTAAACCTCACCCAGAACCCATGTTAGCGGCTTGCCAACAAGCGGGGGTAAATCCGCGTGAATGCGTTTATATTGGTGATGCAAGTCACGACATCACTGCTGGAAAAAACGTGAATATGAAAACCCTCGCTGCTGTGTATGGTTACATTAAAGTGAATGATAATCCTGAAACATGGGGGGCAGATGCACTTATCGATTCTCCTGAACAACTCAATACTTGGATAACAACAGCACTATGCCATTAAAAAATAACGTCATTTTGATTACAGGTGCGGGTGGCGGTTTAGGCAGTACCGCTGCACTCACTCTAGCAAAACAAGGTGCGAAAATTATTCTGCTCGATAAAATTATTCCTAAATTAGAAATTTGTTATGATGCGATTGTGGCGGCAAAAGCACCTGAACCGATTATGTACCCGTTTGATTTAGCGGGGGCGACAGAAAACGACTATCAAGAACTTGCTAATCGACTCGACGAAAAATACGGTTCTTTACAAGGCTTGTTGCATTCGGCACTTGAATTTAGCTCGTTTACCCCGATTGCTCTGCACAGCACCAAAGACTGGGGGCATGGCTTAAACGTCAATCTTAACGCACCGTTTATACTGACTCGCGTGTTACTTCCTGTTTTACAAAAAAGCCAGCACGCTTCTATCGTGTTCACTTCGGATTCTTCCGCAAGAAATGCACCTGCTTATTCAGGTGTATACAGCGTTGCTAAAATTGCCTTAGAAGGTTTTGCCAAAATATTGGCAGAAGAATTAGAAGCGGGGCAAAAAATTCGCGTCAATACTTTAGTGCCAGGCCCTGTTGATTCACCGTTCCGAAAACGCGCCTATCCTGCCGAAGATAAAAATAAACTTCCCTCTATGGATTCTTTAGCAAACGCGTACAGCTATTTATTCACCTCACAAAGCATTGGAGTCACTGGTCAAGTGATAGATGCTAGAACTTTCCACCTATGAAGTCCCTATTATGTCAGAACGAGAAAGCTTTGTTTTAACCAGAGATGTTAACATCATCACTATTCCAGACGGTACGCCAGATACTTTAAAGAAAGGCGAAACCGTCATTCTTCATCAATCGTTAGGTAATAACTACACGGTTATCACTGGCTATGGTCACATGGTGCGCATTGCGGGCGTGGATGCCGATGTTTTGGGCAAAGAACCCCACGAACTCCATACCCTAGTCTTAGAAACCAATGCCGCAGCGGTAGAAAAAAATTGCTGGGAAGTGATGAAAACCGTTTATGACCCTGAAATCCCTGTCAATATTGTTGATTTGGGTTTGGTTTATCACTGTGACGTTACACCCATTGGTAATGATAAAAACGATGTTCATGTTCAAATGACTCTCACTGCACCTGGTTGTGGTATGGGACCTGTGATTCAAAGTGATGTCGAAAAATGTATTCGCACTTTATCAGGTGTTGCCAGTGTTAATGTCGAAGTGGTACTTGATCCACCGTGGTCACGCGAAATGATGTCAGAAGTAGCGCAATTGCAATTGGGTTTGTTCTAAAGAATGACTGCCAGTCCTTAAAGGAGGACTGGCAGTCATTAGACGCTTAACAACACGCCCAAGCAATAGCCAGTCTTTCAGGATGCTTTTCGCATTGGGTAATATGGGCGCAACCTGCATCACCAAACATATAATCCAGATTATCTTCTGAATCGATTTGAAAAACCAGTTTCATTATATCGCCGCAATCAGGGCATTCTGGGTATTCAACACCTTGTATCCAATAAGGCCAACCTAGCAATTTATCACCTGTTTTGGGAAAGTCGTGTTCGTAGAGCGATTCTACTTCTTCTTCACTTAAGTCAAGCCCTAGATCATCCAATTCTTCATCATTGGGGAAATCATCGCTTGCTTGCCAACTAACGATAACTTTTTCCTTGAAGGCATGATGAACAGGAGAAACCGTTAAGTTTTTGGCGACAAGGTTTGCAGGATCGATAATGCGTAGTAACGTGCTTTTGGCAAAAGGAAAATAAGCTTCGCATTTAACTTCACAGATTTGTTCCGCATTGGTACAGTAAAAAACCTGCAATATGCCACCGCCAAATGCTTGTTGCGCTTCAACGGGTAATTCATCGGAGTTTAACTGCACAAATAACTGCATTTCTTGTTGGCACAAACCACAACACGGCCAAACTTCGTTTTCAGCCAATAACGGAATGCCTGAAAATTTAGAATTTAAAACCGTGCCTGTTCTTTTTTCGACCACGGGCAACCATGTTGTTTTTTTAAATTGGCTAATACGTTCTAGCAAGTGTTGTTCAGCGGGTGTTTGAATTTTTAAGGTCATAATGATGACGTATACAAGATAGGAAAAGTAATATTATAGGAACATAATTATTTTTTTGAAGAAAAAACTAAAATAGCTTATCCTCCAAGCTGAAGCCTCATTGCGTATGAGGTTAAAACCCCATCATTATTTATAAGGGCGTGACGATGAAAAAATTTACCGATGCTGACTTTCAAACCCAACTGAGCAATGTAATTGTTGAGCTTGAACAGGCTTCACAAATTGAAATTGTCGTGCTGATTAAACAACGCTCAGCCAATTATGATGATGTACCGATGGGGTTAGCGGCTAATTTGAGCCTACTCACTTTCAGTATTTTATTTTTTATCGAGACGGGTATTGACGATTACATCATTTATTTTGCCACACTCGCCGCCTTTGGTTTAGGACTATTAATCGCTTTAGCCTTGCCTTTTGTGCAGCGATTATTAGTGGGGAAAAAACGTAAACTACGCAATGTAGAGATCATGGCGCGAGCATTATTTCAAAAAGGCGGCTTACACCATACCAGTACAAAAGTAGGTACATTAATTTATATTTCTTTACTGGAAAAAATGGCTTATATCATTGCTGATAGAGGAGCGCAAATGGCTATTCCAGAACAACAATGGCAAATAATAACCAGTAATTTAAATAATATTTTTAAAACTAAAAGTCCGCCAGCATCATTATTAAAAGAATTAACAAAATGCAAAGAAACCTTTAAGCAGTATATTCCTGCTTTAGAAAATAATATCAATGAATTACCCAATGATTTGAGAATAGATTTATGAAAAAAATACTGTCACTATTCTCAGCAATGGTTTTACTATTAGGTTTAGTATTTTCTAGTCAAGATGTGCAAGCGCGTTTTAGCGGTGGTCATTCTTCTAGTTCTTCACATTCATCTAGCAGTCATTCATCTTCATGGAGTAGTCATTCCTCCAGCTATTCATCAAGCTCCTCATCTACGGGGAATATTAGTTTAGTGACATTAATTATATTAATGATAGTTGTATTATTTATTATCTGGATAATCTATAAAAACCAACCTAAAACAATGATTATTCGAAATCCGAACAATTGTTTTGATGAATCACAACTAACGATTTTTAAACAACATGACGCTAATTTTTCACGGATTGTATTTTTAGATTTTGTGCATTTACTGTATGTTAAATATTACAGTTATTATGGTAAAAAAGAGTTTAACTATTTAACACCTTATTTAAGTGATTCAGTAAAAAAAGATAATATGCTGGATTTATTAATAGGTAAGAAAGTGATTATTATCGATGAAATTGTAATTAATTCAGTTAGATTATATTCAATGAGTAGTACAGATACTGAAGATGTAATCGGCGTAGAAATTGAATCAAATTACAGTATTCATCCTGCTTTTTATACCCAAGACACAGGTAAACAACATAGCCGTTATGTAAGAACTGAACGCTGGTTTTTTCAGCGTAATAAAGGCTTATTATCACCCGCACCCGAAACCATGCAGGCTTTAAGCTGTCCTGCCTGTGGTGCAGCAGCACATTTTACCGATACAGGGGAATGTGATAGTTGTCGAACGGTGATTATAAAAGGGCAACAACAATGGTATGTTCGTGATCGTTTTGTATTAGATCAAACACTATTAAATACTGGTGATTTAGTATCGTACTCCGAAGAGCAAGGAACGAATTTACCCACTTTAAAAAGTTCTACATTATTACAAGAAATAACTGCTTTTGAAAATCAACGTGCTATTGTGTGGTCTGATTATTGGCTCACATTTAAACAACAAATTGTGCAGAATTATTTTCTGGCATTAAATGCCGCGTGGACAAATCACGATTTAACAAAAGTTAGGCATTTAGTGTCTGATAGATTGTATGAAGCGAATTCATTTTGGATGGCATTATATAAGCAGCATCAGTGGAATAATCGTTTGGATGATTTAAAAATAAACGATATTCAGCTCGTTAAAATAGAGTTAGATACTTATTATGAAACTATTACTGTGCGCGTATTTGCTTCGTGCTTTGATTATACGGAAGATAATGATCATAAAATAATTGCTGGTTCAAATAAAAAACGTCGTGCTTATACTGAGTATTGGACGTTTGCACGACGAGCAGGCGTAGAGAAAACTGAAAATACTTTTAATATAAACTCATGTCCACAATGCGGAGCATCTGCTGACAAAATGGGACAAGCAGCAATCTGTGATTATTGCGGTTCTAAAATTAGTACGGGGAAATTTTCGTGGGTATTATTTTTAATTACCCAAGATGAAAATTATCTTGGGTAATTATAGGTGCAAACTTATTTTAAACTTTGCAGTATGAAGGAATCCAACTGCGCTCAACAATATGTTTATCTAAATCATTAAAATCAAAATTTTCACCGTCTTTAATCATTTGTTTCACATCAAATAATAAGCCTACTTCAGGAATATCATTAAAGAACAGTGTATAAAAAGGCTTAACTAACCATTTAGATACTTTAATACCCTGTGTGCCGACAAAGTTTCTACGTTGACCGACATGAGCCGTTTCATCAATCGTAATTTCATCCAACAAGGCTTTTAATCTCTCGCGTACTTCAGGCTCATCGGCTAACACGTCATCAAATAATTTGTCTAAATGGCAGTAAAAAGTTACGCCCATTAATTCAGTGACAAACGCTGGTGTATCCATCAAAAATCCAGGAAGTTTCGGAAATTGCTCATAAACTTTTTCTTTCCAAGGCGACAACGGTACCCATTCCACTTTTTCCAAGCCGCAGGTTTTAAGCATTTCGTCAAACAAACGAAAATGACAAAATTCTTCTGCTAAATGTACCCGCGAAATTTTATCTTCGATACTGTGTGAGTTTGCCATATTAGGCACTACATCCCACGCACCTTTAATGCCGCCCCATTCATGACGGGCGAATTTATAAATTCCTGTCAACATCAAGGTCAGGCGATCCAGAGACTGCGGATCATCCTCCATCGTAATGTAGTTGCGATAAAAAGCGTCAGGATTGGCTAACGGGGTGCGTAATTTTACGCGATTATTCTGAAAGTATTCTAAGCGAGCGCGTTTTTTAAGTAAGTCCTTTTCTTCTTCCAGCAACTCACCGCCGTGTTGTTGCGTGAAAATCCAGTAATCGTCAAAATTTTCTTTGCGTTGTTGATCAGTAGCGACAGTAAAAATGGAACGATATTTAGCGGTACTCATAGATGACCTGAATAGTTGAGTGGAAATTTCCCCTTTCATTTTACATGAAATATGGGATAGCTCATGTACAGTTTATACATAGCTATCAGTTAATAGTTATTTCGTGTAGATGCGAATTCATTCGTACAGTGCCGATAAATCCGAACACCCTCGCCAAACAGATAACGTCTTTAAAAAGATAGGTAGTTTGTAGGTCGGAATAAGATCGTCCAAGCGGTAGCGCAGGATGGGCGTTTCCGACATCGCATGAGTTTGTCGGAAACGCATTATTTCGCTCACGCTCAATAAGGCTTATTTCAACCTACAAGACTTTATTTTTCATAATGTTACATGGCTTTATTTATGCGCCAACGCCTAGTGATATTAACAACTGCTAGTCCTTTAAATGACTAGTAGTTATGCTCAAAAGTAAAATACTACCAAGGGGGTATATGCGCTTACCCTGTGGCAATGACGCAGCGCGTGGGAACAAGAAACATTTTGTGTTATCCTATCGCGTTCTCTTTTTCATAGATTATCCTGTCACTTTATGCGAACTCGCGTTAAAATTTGCGGTTTTACTCAGATTGAAGAGGCTGTTTATGCGGCTCATCAGGGCGTGGATGCTATTGGCTTGGTGTTTTACGCGCCTAGTCCACGGAATGTGACGATTGAGCAGGCGATTAACATCACTAACGCACTGCCTGCATTTACTACTGTGGTGGCGTTATTTGTCGATGAAACCGAGGCGCGAATCCGCGACGTGTTAAAGCACGTTCCGATTGATTGTTTGCAGTTTCATGGTGATGAACCTGCTTCAGCCTGTAGGATTTATGGTAAACGTTATATTAAAGCGGTGCGTATGCAGGCGACTACCGATGTTGCCCAACTTGCCGAACAGTATCATGATGCCGCTGGTTTGTTGCTGGATGCGTATCACGCGGATGCTAAAGGCGGCACAGGGCAGTCATTTGATTGGGATTTAATTCCGAAACAGTGTGCATTACCGATTATTTTGGCAGGTGGTTTGGATGCAGCCAATGCTAAACAAGCAATACAAGCAGTTCGACCTTACGCACTGGATGTTAGCAGTGGCGTGGAATCAAGCAGAGGCATTAAGGATGTCTCGAAAGTAGCAGCATTTATACAACAAGTTAATGAGAGTGATAGAGAAATAACATGACCGAAAAATATAATATGCCCGATGTGCGGGGACATTTTGGCCCTTATGGCGGGTTGTTCGTTGCCGAGACTTTGATTCCACCTATTCAGGAGTTGAATGCTGCTTATCAGCAGTATATGAACGACCCTGAGTTTATTGCTGAACTGGATGCTGATTTGCAGCATTATGTCGGTCGCCCCTCGCCTTTGTATTATGCAGAGCGTTGGAGTCGTGAATTAGGTGGTGCGCAGATTTATTTAAAACGTGAAGATTTGAATCACACGGGTTCACATAAAATTAATAATACCGTGGGTCAAGCTTTATTGGCTAAGCGCATGGGCAAGACGCGTATTATTGCGGAAACGGGCGCAGGTCAACACGGTGTGGCAACGGCTACTGTCGCGGCACGGTTAGGCTTGGAATGTGTGGTTTATATGGGCGCGGTGGATGTTGCCCGTCAGTCATTAAACGTGTATCGCATGAAGTTATTGGGCGCGACTGTGGTGGCGGTTGAGTCTGGCTCTAAAACGCTGAAAGATGCTTTAAATGAAGCGTTACGCGACTGGGTTACGAATGTTGATAATACCTTTTATATTATCGGTACAGTCGCAGGGCCGCATCCTTATCCTGCGATGGTCAGAGATTTTCAAGCGATTATCGGTCGTGAAGCCAAACAACAATGTTTAGCACAAGCTGGACGTTTGCCCGATGCCTTAGTGGCGTGTGTTGGCGGTGGCTCGAATGCCATTGGTTTATTCTATCCGTTTATTGATGATGAATCGGTTAAGTTAATCGGTGTCGAAGCCGCAGGTGATGGCGTTGAAACAGGCAGACATTCCGCGCCACTTTGTGCAGGTAAACCAGGTGTATTACACGGCAACCGTACTTATTTAATGGCAGATGAAGACGGCGAGATTATCGAAACCCATTCAATTTCCGCAGGGCTGGATTACCCAGGTGTAGGCCCAGAACACGCGTGGCTAAAAGACACGGGACGCGCTCAGTATGTCAATATTACCGATAATGAAGCCTTGGAAGGTTTCCACGCGTTGACTCGAATGGAAGGCATTATTCCCGCGTTAGAATCCGCTCATGCAATGGCGTACACCATGAAACTCGCGCCGACTATGTGTAAAGATGAAATTATTATCGTCAATTTATCAGGGCGTGGCGATAAAGATATGCAAACAATGGCGAAACGTGAAGGAATAGAATTATGAGCCGATTAGCAGCAACTTTTGCAGAGCTGGAAAAAACAGGGCGCAAAGCCTTGATTCCGTTTATTACCGCAGGCGATCCAAATCCTGATTTTACCGTGCCGATGATGCACGCGATGGTAGACGCAGGCGTGAATATAATTGAATTAGGCGTACCATTTTCTGATCCAATGGCAGATGGCCCAGTGATTCAACGTGCTAGTGAACGTGCGTTAGCCCATAAAATGAGCTTACGCAAAACGCTGGCAATCGCAGCAGAATTTCGTAAAATCAATCAAACCACGCCTGTCGTGCTGATGGGTTATTTAAATCCGATTGAAGCCATGGGTTATGAAGCTTTTGCCAATGCTGCACAAACGGCGGATATTGATGGTGTGTTAACCGTTGATTTACCGCCTGAAGAAGCCGAAGAATGCACGGCATTATTGAAAGAACGCGGTATAGACCCTATATTTTTGTTAGCACCCAATAGCACCGATGAGCGCATTCAAAAAATGGATGCGCTAGGTAGCGGTTATATTTATTATGTGTCGCTGAAAGGCGTAACGGGCGCAGGGCATTTGAATACCACCGATGTGGCAAATAAATTACAACAAATTAAAGCCCATACCACGCTACCTATCGGCATTGGTTTTGGTGTTAAAGATGCGGTCACAGCGCAAACAGTTGCCGCTTTAGGCGATGGCGTGGTGGTTGGTAGTGCATTGATTAGCAAAATTGAAGCAAATTTGGACAATCCCGAACACGCTAAACAAGAAATTTGTGAGCTGTTATCAGCCATGCGTTTGGCAATGGACAGTGTAGGAGCATAGAGAATGAGTTGGTTTAAAAATTTAGTTCCTTCAACTATCAGAACTGAAGGTTCTAATAAAAAAGTGACCGTACCCGAAGGTTTATGGAATAAATGCCCAAGTTGTAACGCCATTCTTTATAATTCTGAGCTGGAAAAAAACTTCAGTGTTTGCCCAAAGTGTGATCATCATTTTCGTATTTCAGCGCGTACTCGCTTGAATTTATTTCTTGATGAGCAAGGTCGTGAAGAAATTGCCAAGCACGTTAAACCGCTCGATCCGTTAAAATTCAAAGACAGTAAAAAATATAAAGACCGCATCAGCCAAGCGCAAAAACAAACCAAAGAAAATGATTCATTAGTGGTCATGCAAGGGCAACTGCACGGTCAACCGATTGTCGTTGCCGCGTTTGAATTCAGTTTTATGGGCGGCTCTATGGGTTCGGTAGCGGGCGAAAAATTTGTCCGTGGTGTCAATAAAAGCATTGAATTAGGTATTCCTTTTATCGTATTCACCTCTAGTGGCGGTGCGCGTATGCAGGAATCGCTGTTCTCATTGTTTCAAATGGCAAAAACTAGCGCGGTATTAACCAAGTTAGCGGATGCAGGTTTGCCTTATATTTCTTGTTTAACCGATCCTACTATGGGTGGCGTTTCTGCCAGTTTGGCCATGTTAGGCGATATTAATATTGCTGAACCTAATGCGTTAATCGGCTTTGCAGGCCCTCGTGTTATTGAACAAACGGTGCGCGAGAAATTACCCGAAGGTTTTCAACGTAGCGAGTTTTTACAAGAACACGGCGCGATTGATATGATTATTGATAGGCGTGAAATGCGCGATAAAATCGCTAGTATTTTAAGTATATTGACAGCTAGCAAAACGCTAACAAGCGCGGCAGAATCAACGGTTATTGCAGTTGAAGCGGTAACATCGCTCTCTGAACAAAACGTATAACGCGAGTTCAGTCTGTACTCATGAAGCACTTTGATTCGTTACGAGACTGGCTCGCTTGGCAAGAAAGTTTACATCCTTTAATGATAGATTTGGGGTTAGAAAGAGTCACCAAGGTTTTTCATGACCTTAACCCCGATTATATCAAACCACCAACCATTACCGTTGCTGGTACCAATGGTAAAGGATCTTGTATTGCCACGCTGGAAGCCATTTATAGAGCGCAGGGATACCATGTGGGTGCGTACACCTCACCGCATATTATAAGCTATAACGAACGCATTAAAATAGATGGTAAGCCTGTAAGCGATGAACTGATTTGCGCAGCATTTGCCAAAATAGAAGCAGTGCGAGGAAATACCTCGTTAAGCTATTTTGAATTTGGCACACTCGCCGCGTTTGAACTATTTGCTCAGGCAGAAGTCGATGTGCAGTTACTTGAAGTCGGTTTAGGTGGAAGACTGGATGCCGTTAATATCATAGATCCTGACGTGGCATTAATCAGCAGTATTGGTATTGATCATGTTGATTGGTTAGGTAACACCCGCGAAGCCATAGGATGGGAAAAAGCAGGTGTTTTTCGCACCGCAATTCCCGCTATAATTGGCGATCTAGCTCCACCTGTTTCATTGGCACAAAGTGCAATGGATAAAAACACACCCATGTATTGTATTGGTCGAGATTTCGATTATAAAAGACAACAAACAGGCTGGGATTGGTTATCGGGTGATCGCTGTATTCACTTACCGAATCCTGCATTAAAAGGTGAGCATCAATACCGTAATGCAGCAGCTGTTATTTTTGCTATCATTAGCTTAGCTCAGCGGTTGCCAGTCAGTGAAATAGCGATGCAACAAGGTCTTGCGAATGTTCAGTTATCTGGACGGTTTCAATTAATTGAAGGTGAAATTCCTGTATTATTAGACGTAGGGCATAACCCAGAAGCCGTTAAAACGCTGGTTGACTATCTAAAAAATACATTTCCAGAAAAACGCATACACGCTGTTTTTTCAATGATGAAAGATAAAGACATAGCAAGCGTTCTTGAAATCATGAATCCTGTCGTTTACGACTGGTTTTTCGCACCATTGGCTAACCATAGAGCAGCAACTGAAGTCATGATGCAGAGAATTTTTTCACAAAGTTCGATTGCTAGGGTATCCTTTGGCTTTAGTGATTTTTCGCAAGCATACCAAACAGCAAAAAGCCAGTCACAACAAGGTGACTTACTGTTAGTTTTCGGTTCCTTTCTTTTAGTATCCGAGTGTTTAATAAATTTAAGAAAAAGTGAGTTGACAAAATGAATCCAGAGCTAAAACATCGATTGATTGGCGCGGCAGTGGTGACTGCATTAGCGACTATTTTTATTCCTATGTTGTTTGATGATCCTGTTGATAATAGAGGACAACTGGTCAGTGAACAACTGAGCATTCCCGCTGTTCCGATCAAATCACCAGAAGTGTCAGCAAATAAATTGCCGACTCCTGCGAATAAAACCACCAAATCCACGACTGGAAAATCTGCTAATGGCGAAGAAGAGCTAACCGACTCTGTCGCGGACGCGGAAATAGTCGATGATGCAGATGCCGAAGCAAATGGTGAACCACCCGTCAACGAATCAACACAAACCCAAACAGATGCTGAAAATGTCGCGACGGCAGAACAAGCACCTGTTGCTGAAGAAGAACCTGAGCCTTTAGATACGGGTGTTGTTCCAGAAGCAAAATCGTCGGTAAAAAAGCCCATAATCAAACCAGTAAAGCCTATTGAAGTTGACGCAGAAGTAGAAGCAAAACTTAAACCTGTAGTTAAAAAACCAGAAGCCAATACAGCCAAACTATTACCCGTAACAAAACCTGTCGAGACGGTTGCCGTCGTTAAGCCGCCTGTTAAAAAGCCAGAAATCCATGCAGTTAAACCCGTAACGACCGCAAAGCCTGAAAATCCAGCGGTAATTACACCAGAGAAAGCTGCTAAACCAGAATTAGTACGCTGGACTATTCTCGCGGGTAGCTTTGGTCAAAAAGATCACGCAACCACGCTAATGAAATCTCTGCGTCAACAAGGCATACCAGTAATCATAGAAACCACTCAATCTGCTAAAGGCACTATCTATCGATTGAAAGTAGGTCCTGAACTTGATAAAAAGAAAGCAGAAGCCAATAAAGCAAAGCTTGACAAACAAAAAGTGGATAACGTGCTTATTTCTGAATAAAAAATGCAGGATGAGCTTACTACTTAGGTCAGCTCATCCCAAATCATAGCTTACAAAAACATATCCCGTCAGTGTGTCGAGATACCCTCATCATCGCCAACAACTCACAATCAGGTTAAATAATATAATGTGTGGTATTGCTGCTATCGTTTCACATCAAGCTGTTAATCAGGATTTATATGATGCACTAACAGTGTTACAACATCGGGGGCAAGATGCTGCGGGCATCGTTACCTGTGAGCGCGGACGCTTACATTTGCGTAAAGATAACGGCTTAGCGAGAGACGTATTTACCAATGCCCAAATGCTCAAACTCAAAGGCAATATGGGCATTGCTCATGTACGTTATCCAACAGCAGGCTGTACTAGCTCTGCGGAGGCGCAGCCTTTTTACGTTAACTCGCCGTTCGGTTTAACATTGGCACATAACGGCAATCTAACCAACACCGCCGAATTAAAAAAAGCCTTATTCGTTGAAGATCAGCGTCATCTCAACACCGACTCAGACTCCGAAGTGTTATTAAATGTGTTCGCTCACGAATTACAGGCATTAGGTAAGCTACGGTTAAGCGTAGCCGACGTATTTCAAGCGGTATCAGGCGTACATCGCCGCTGTCGTGGTGCTTATGCAGTCGTCATCATGATTGCAGGTTTTGGTGTTTTAGGTTTTAGAGATCCGCATGGTATTCGACCCATCATATTTGGTGAACGAAAAAGTGAAGACGGCACGGAATTCATGATCGCCTCAGAAAGCGTCGCACTCGATGTACTGAATTTTGACGTAGTTCGTGACATAGAACCAGGTGAAGCTATTTTTATTGAGGCATCAGGAAAATTTCATAGCCAACAATGTGCTGAAAAAACCGACCATTGCCCCTGTATTTTTGAATACGTTTACTTTGCTCGTCCTGATTCGATTATTGACGACATTTCAGTATACAAAGCCCGTTTACGCATGGGCGATAAACTCGCTAATAAAGTGTTACGCGAATGGCCAGACCATGACATTGATGTCGTCATTCCTATTCCAGACACCAGCCGCACCGCCGCCCTACAAATGGCAAATAAACTGAATGTGAAATTCAGTGAAGGCTTCATGAAAAATCGCTATATCGGGCGCACCTTCATCATGCCAGGTCAAAAAATGCGCGAAAAATCCGTCAGACAAAAACTCAACGCCCTCGGACTGGAATTTGAAGGAAAAAATGTATTATTGGTTGATGATTCAGTGGTCAGAGGTACAACTTCCGCACAAATTATCCAAATGGCACGCGATGCAGGCGCGAAAAAAGTTTATTTTGCCTCAGCCGCGCCGCCTGTACGTTACCCCAATGTTTATGGTATAGATATGCCAGCGGCGCACGAACTCATTGCTCACAATCGCACCGAAGAACAAGTCTGCGTAGAAATTGGCGCGGACAAACTGATTTATCAAGACCTCGATGATCTAATCGCTGCGGTGCAGAAAGGTAATCCAAACATTCTGCATTTTGACACCTCCTGTTTTAGTCATGAATACATTACAGGTGACGTGGATGATGCCTATTTAGAACACGTTGAAGCCTTACGCAATGATGCAGCCCAAGCCGCGCATAATTCAGAGGCATTTATTATTGAAATGTAAAAAAGTGACTAGCTGGCTATAAGCTAAAGCGATTACAGAGAAATGTTCGGTAATCAACACGTTAAATAGCATAGCAAAAACTAGATAAACTAAGTATAATATTAAATACTAGAGGGGGCGACATGGCTTCGACGTGGATAGCAAAACCTTAAGTGCATGTCGAGGACTGTATACCTCGTAAATCCTACAGAAACTAAGTATTCGCAAATGACGAAAACTACTCAATGGCTTTAGCTGCTTAAACACAGCACCATTCCTTTGACCATCTGTGCTTATGCGGGTGGAGTCCTTCGGGACGCTCAGAGGTCATTTACATAAGATCGTGCTGAAATCCGTCTGGTGTGGATGCACAAAAACTCTACAGAATCGCTGATAACTCTCTTGGCTCGTCGGGTCGTTATCGGTTAAACACAAAGTACGAGATAAACATGTAGACCTTGTGGCGGAGTATTTGCGGACGCGGGTTCAATTCCCGCCGCCTCCACCAAATACCCTTCTAGTAACATCTAACGAAGATTTAAAACCCGCAAGTCATAAGGCTTAGCGGGTTTTTTATTGTCTAGTGAGTTCTCATAAATACTATTGACTATCGGGGTATCATGGGGGTATAAATCGGGGTATCTGCTATTTATGCCCCCAAACCCACCAAGAGATACCCCCATGCCGCTACCTGATGAAAAGGGTATGTACTTACTGGTAAACCCACGGCTTTCTCATAAAAAATTAACTTGCTTAAGCGTTAAAATTAGTTTTTT
>JBAXNR010000051.1:0-28908 GCA_037133675.1 Methylococcales bacterium | reverse complement strand
TTTGGGATAGTCTATTATATCTATATAATAGATTTTGTTGAAACAAGTCTATTAATATCAGAGCTGATTTAATGTGGGGGCGCATCACAATTTTAAGTAGTATCTATGCTATGTATTTTACATGAAAAAATGGTAGTGGGTTAAACCTGTTATAGCTATATTAATCTATCCATTACCCACATCTTTTTAGCCATAAATATCAATTGGTTAAGTGGCAAGAATAAGTCGTCTGTCTATAAGTGATACAAACAATGAGGCATCAAAAACAAAAAAATAGGCACTTATAGTGGTTTCGTGTCTTTGTTTATACCACAGTTTGACTGCTTATTAATGACAGGATTTTTGTAACATCATGATTTTAAATATATTTATATCAGAATGCAGTAAATCATATCGTAACACATTGATTTTTAATAACTAACATACTTGTGGGTAATAGACAGCTATATTAATGGCTGCCAGTCCTTTAAAGGATTGGCAGTCATGCACAAAAGTAAAAACAACAGATTTAAGGCACTACCAGAAAATGTAACGCATTGATTTTAAAAAACGGGTGCGTAACATCAGTAATTAACATTCGGTGTTACCCGCTTAGACACAAATAGCGTATCATTTTCCACTTACCGTAATTTAAGACTACGACTTATGATCGAGCAAAAAATACCCTATCAAGCCTTACTTAAAACGCTACAGGACAAAGGTAGTTTGTCTGCTATCGAGTTAAAAAAAGTAGAGCGCGTACAAAAAACTGCTGTGGCAGAAAGTTTGCCACAATTATTAGTTAAACTTGGCTTATGTTCCGAACAAGATGTCGCTAATGCTTTTGTTGAATCGGGGCAGTTTGAAAAAGTCATTGCAGAGCAATATCCCCTAGAAAGGCAACTACCCGAAAACATCTCGTTACGGTTTTTAAAAAACTATCATGTAATAGGGCTGGGTGATACCCAAGAGTCGGTAACTGTCGCACTGATGGATCCTGAAGATTCATTTGTGCTAGACGCATTACGCTTAGCGACAGGTAAAAAAGTGCTTGCTAAAGTGGGCTTATTATCCGAAATTGATGCCGCATTGGAAGAACAGTACCGTCAAGATCGTTCAAAAACCGATAAATTACTGGATGAGTTAGGGGATTATGACATTCGTGAAGAAGACCTTGAGCATTTAAAAGACTTAGCCAGTGAAGCTCCTGTTATCAAAATGGTTAATTTGATTATGCAGCGAGCTATCGAATTAAAAGCTTCCGATATTCATATCGAACCGTTTGAGCAATCTTTAAAAGTAAGATTACGCGTTGATGGTGTGTTGCAAGAAATTGACGCGCCACCTGTTAAATCCACCGCAGCGGTAATTTCGCGTATCAAAATCATGGCGAAATTGAATATTGCCGAACGCCGTTTGCCGCAAGATGGTCGAATAAAAATACAAATGTTGGGCAAAGAATTGGATTTGCGTATTTCAACCATACCCACTATGTATGGCGAAAGCGTGGTGATTCGTTTGCTGGATAAAGACAACACGGTATTAGATTTTGAAGCACTGGGTTTTTCGGGCAGGCATTTACAACAGTTTTCAGAGGTGTTAGCACTACCGCATGGCATTATTTTAATTACGGGCCCAACGGGTAGCGGAAAATCTACCACGCTCTATGCGGCGTTAAAGCAACTCAACACCTCTACGCGAAAAATCATCACCGTTGAAGACCCTGTAGAATATCAAATGGAAGGTATCAATCAGATTCAGGCAAAACCGCAAATCGGTTTAACGTTTGCTACTGCACTGCGCTCTATCGTTCGTCAAGACCCTGATGTCATTATGATTGGCGAAATGCGTGATTTAGAAACTGCGCGTATCGCTGTACAAGCGGCATTGACAGGTCATTTAGTGTTATCGACGTTACATACCAATAATGCAGCAGGGGGTATCACACGGTTATTAGATATGGGGCTGGAGGAATATTTACTCACTTCCACTGTTAACGGTATATTAGCGCAACGCTTAGTTAGAAAACTCTGCCCCGCTTGTAAGCAGGCGACTCCCGCTCCAGCTGTGTTAATTGATGATTTAAAGTTACGTCGCTACGCTCCAGAAGGCGATATTATGCTATACAAACCCATTGGTTGCGCGGCTTGTAGCGGAGTCGGTTATCGTGGACGCTTAGCGATTATCGAATTTTTACCGATGAGCAATGGCATTCGTCAAGCAGTCATGGCGCATGAAGAAGCGGGAGCTATTCAAAATCTGGCAGTGGAAGAAGGTATGTCCACACTTTATGAAAATGGTTTAGTAAAAGTGATTCAAGGTATCACCACCCTAGAAGAAGTTTTACGCGTTACCTCGGAAACCTGATGCCTTTATTTTCCTACAAAGTAATCAATGATAACGGTATAACTGAAGAAGGTGTGAGAGGAGCGGCTGATGAACAGAGTTTAGTCGTCACTTTGCAATCAGAAGGTTATATTCCTGTTCAAATTAAACCCGCTCATGCAGGCACGTTTTTGGGCTTAAAAATGTTTAGCCGACGACGCAATCAGTTGTCAGGTAAAGACATTTTGTTATTTACCAGTGAATTGGCGGTATTGCTAGAGTCGGGCTTACCTTTAGATCGCTCATTAACGGTATTAATGAATGTCACCGAAGGTAATGAGCCACTGACTAATTTTATTACCCGTGTTCTTGCCAAAGTTAAAAGCGGTTCTTCACTGACTGACGCAATGGAGCGACGAAAATCAGGCGACAGACCACCATCGAAAATCATCAGCAAATTTTATTTGAACATGATTCGTGCGGGCGAAGCCAGCGGGAGTTTAGGCGAAGTTTTAACGCGTTTGTCTCAATATATGGAAAGCTCACAAGAATTAAAAAGCACGGTAAGTACCGCCTTGATTTACCCTGTAATTTTGCTAGTCATGTCAGTCGCGTCTTTATTGGTCATGTTGGTTTTTGTTGTGCCGCAATTCACTGAAATGTTTGAAAGTGCAGGCAAGGCGTTACCTATATCCACACAGGTCGTGATAGGCATGGCGCAATTATTAAAAGATTATTGGTGGCTATTACTGAGTATCGTATTGTCTATTTACTATTATATGCGCTCTCAATTAGCCAATCCCATCACCAAAAAAGTATGGGACAGACGTTTTTTTAATATTCCCTTACTTGGCAATATTATACTCAACAAAGAAACCGCTAGTTTTAGTCAAACCTTAGGTACATTATTATCAAATGGCGTTTCTTTATTAACCGCTTTAGCCATTGCGCGTGAGACTGTGAGTAACTTAGTATTAGTTGACGCTATCGCCGATGTGCAGGAACAAGTAAAACAAGGTAAGAATATGTCAGTCGCTTTATTAGAAAAAGACATATTCCCTAAAATGGCAATGCAAATGATTAAAACAGGTGAAGAAACAGGACGCTTAGAAGAAATGTTATTACGCGTTTCCACCATTTACGATAAACAACTTAAAGTATCTATTCAGCGTATGTTAGCTGTTTTAGAACCCGCATTAATTCTTAGCCTAGGACTAATGATTGCTGGAATTATCGTCTCTATATTATTGGCTATTTTAAGCGTTAATGATTTGGCATTTTAAGAACTACAAGATAACATCGAACACCCCGCTCGTTGTCTTGCCCAATCTGGGCGTTTAGCGGCAAACTGTTGTTTGTCGGCTTGTTCGTGATATGGGTGACGCAGTAATTCTAATAATTCATGGATTTTGGAAAAATCGCCTTGCTCGGCATCATCGATGGCGAGTTGGGCTAGATAATTGCGTAATACATATTTGGGATTAACTGCATTCATACCTTCACGTCTAACTTCATTAGGTACGGCTTGCTGTTTTAACGTTTGAATATAAGCACTAAGCCAGTGGTTTAGGCGTTCTCGATAATCGGCGGTAAGTTGTTCTGGTAAATAGTAGGCATCGGCAAGTTGTTCAATGGCATGATCTACGCTTTGCGCTAATTCAAGATTGCTATCAATTAGGGCAAGTTGGCGAAAGAAAATCGTCATATCAGTTTCAACCAGCGGCAATAGGGCTAACAGTTCGCTGCACAATGTTTCGTCAAAAACCGTTAAGCCTAACTTAGCGGCTATCATGGTTTGCCAGCCTTGTTCAAAGGTGTCGTTATAAACCGCTAAGCCCGCTTTTAAAGGTTCTACGCGTTCAATCAGTGGATACAACGCATTTGCTAATTGAACTAAGTTCCAATAAGCCATAGCAGGCTGTCTGCCGAATCGATAGCGTTTTATATCGGCATCAGTGGTATTAGGTGTCCAATTAGGATCATAATTTTCTAGCCAACCGTAAGGACCATAATCAATGGTTAAGCCTAGAATAGACATATTGTCGGTATTCATTACCCCATGTACAAAGCCGACACGTTGCCAATGGACAATCATTTCGGCAGTGCGGCGACATATTTCGCTAAACCATTGTGTATAAACAGCGGTTGAGGGTTCACCTAATTCGGGAAAATCGGTGCGTATGGTGTAATCGGCGAGTGTTTTTAATAAAGAAGTATCACTACGCGCGGTTAAAATTTGAAAACTGCCAAAACGGGTGAATGAGGGGGCGACACGACACACCACTGCACCCAGTTCTGCGCGTGGATTGCCGTCATAAAACATATCTCGTACCACGGTTTCACCTGTTAGCGTTAAACTCAACGCACGAGTAGTCGGCACGCCTAAATGATACATGGCTTCGCTGCATAAAAATTCTCGCACTGAGGAACGCAACACCGCTAAGCCATCTGAATTGCGTGAATAAGGCGTAGCTCCCGCGCCTTTAAGCTGTAATGCCCAGCGTTCACTACGTTGATTAATCACTTCGCCTAAATTAATGGCACGTCCATCACCTAATTGTCCCGCCCAGTTGCCAAATTGATGCCCTCCATAACAAGTAGCATAGCTTTCCATGCCATTGGCTAAACGATTGCCTGCAAAAACTTGGGTAAAATCATTGGACGTACAGAGCTCATAACTTAAATCCAATAAATCAGCAACTTCGTAGGAATACGCGACACAGTGTGGTTTTGTTACTGGCGTGGGCAATACCTTTGAATAGCACGCACCAAATACCTGACGGCGAGTATTAAGCGGCTCTTCATCAGCAGGTAATTCTCCAATAAAACGATTATCAAATGTTAGCTGATCAAGATGCGTTATTTTTGCAAGAGATTTCATGACAGTTTTGGTATTTGTTAAGGAAAAATACTAGCATACGCCTTTTTTAGCGGCTCTGATAAGCGTTAAGCTAGAAAAAACTAATAACCATTGCTTGAACAACGTGTTCATCAACGCCTTTGATACCAAATTTATTGTGCCAATGGGAATATTCTGTGCCGACATAAACTTTATTACTCTTCAAACCAACCAAATCACCGACATCTAGCAATAATTGTGGCTGAGAAAGAATGGTAAATATACCCGAAGCATTGGTATTGCCGATATTAAAATCAGTAAAGCCTCTAAATTTGAATTTTAATTCAGCCAGTTCAAATGGAATACTCCAGACAGGGGTGATTTGCGTACCATATTTGTTGCTGAGATTATCATCTTTATAAGCCGATACGCTGATTTGTAAATAATCAAATAATGGCGCGGATAGTTCAAAATTAAGCCCCAGCAAGTAGGCTTTGAAATTGTCTTTTTCAGGTTTATTACTGATATTTAATCCAGCCATTAGGGAAACATCTTTAATGACTCCCAGCGACCAATCATGACCAGATATCTTATTTAAACTCAGATAAGAATAAACTTCCGCATAAACTTCAACACCAATATCGTTGCGGGCAATAATATCAGCAAAAAAGAAATTAGAGCCATACCGCCAACCATCGGAATGTTCGACTGTAACGGTAGTTCTTTCTTTATCACCTAATTTAAAATCATTGCCATGCAGTAGTTGAATATCATTAGAAGTCCATTCAAAGGCAGCAGTAGTAGATTGACTGACTAAGCTTAATAAACAAAATAGGGGTAATGATTTTGAGAGAATACTATTCATTGGTTTTAATGAGCCTTTGTTACTTAATGATATTTTTGAAGGAAAGCATTTAAAGAATCTAATAGACTTAGCTATTGCCGTAAAAATGTTTGCCATTAATTAGCTTTCAACGACAATAAACTAGCAATTTCGTTATTGTCTCTTTTGGGATCAACTGAGGGATCAAGAATAAAGACCTGTTCATTATTCACGCCGCTTTTTTGTACCAGATAACTGGCGATTGCTTGGGCTCTTTGTGCGGCAAGTTTTTTAAGTCGGGGTTGCTCACGTTTAAGTGCAGTGGACAATTGTTGTTTAGCTACTTCATAAAAATCACCTGCTTTGCTGTCAATGAGTTCGGGTGTGCCAAGTAGTGATTTTTTTGCCATTTGGGGAAATTTTTCTATGAATAGTTCTGCTAATAGGCGTTTGTAATCGCTATCCGATAGTTTGACATAGTCGGCTACTGTTTTTATGTTTGCCTGTTTATTAATTTCATCGGCTCTTATCTTTTTGAGTTTATCATACAAAGCGGCTTCTCGCATGGCTTGCCAATCTTGGGTTTCGAATGCAGTGCCTTTTATGTCTAAAATCAATACGGGTCGCTCCTTTAGTATTTTGGCTAATACAGCGAGTTTTTCTTGTTGGGTCTTATCCAAGATTGCATTACCCGCTTTAAAGCTGATGATACTCATGTCTTCCTCACTGTCAGCGAGTGATGCAATGGCGCGAAAAGGTGATGAGATTATTTTACTTAGAGTATTTTCCAACGCATCTGCGATAATCGCGCTCATATCAAATTGTGGGTTGTTTAAACTACCCGTAATTGGCACATCAATTTTTATTTTGCCATCGCTATCTTTAAGCAAGGCAACGGCAAATTCCAAAGGCAATGAAACGGCTTTGGGGTTGTCAACTTTTTCACCTAGTTCAAATTGATCAATTAATATGCTGTTACTCGCTGTCAGTTCTTCGTTGACGACTTTATATTTTAGCCCTAGGGTTAATTTGCCTTTTTCAACTTTATAGCCAGCAAACTGTACCATGTAAGGTGAAATTAACGGCATGGGCATTCCTTTAAAGTTTAAATTTAAATCGTAATTCCCCAAATAAGGGCTGATATGCCCATCAATATCTACGGGTGACAAATCGTAGGCATTGCCTTTTAATGACAGTTTGATGGTGGATTTTTTATCAGAGGAAATATCGCTCGCGCCCCCATCTAAACGTTTAATTTGCGCGGCAAAAGGTAAAATCAGCGAGTTATCGGCAAAATCAGAAGAGCCATCAATGATTTGAATGTTAGCCAATTTAAAATAAGCTGGATGCTGAACGCTTGCTTTAATGGGCGTTTTACTGGTTTCTGAATCAGAAATGAAGATGTCTGAAAAATTGACGGATTTGTCTTTCTTAATAGTCACTCGCGTGTAGGGTTTATCAATAATTAGCGCGTCAGCGGTATAGCTGTCTTTTTGTAAATCAACGCTCAAGGCTTTTAAAGTTAATGTTTTCCAAGTGATGAAATCTTTGTGGAATTTTTGATCGCGAGTGATTAATTGGCTAATACTAGAATCACCTGTAAATTTAAGTTCTAGTAGCTGGTTGTCTGGCATGGTAACGGCGAGTTTGCCCGTCGTTGTCAACTGCCCATCGATAATATCTAAATGGGCAATTTTTTCTAGGTAGGATTGAAAGGGTTCTAAGTTTATTGCCTTGGCATTAATCGATAAATTTGTTGCGAACGGTTCAAAAACGGTGTCGCCGTTGACTTGAATACTACCCGTTTTATTAATCCCAACCGTTAACTGAAAAGGTAATTTCACGCCTGTTTTATTACTATAGGCTGTGAGTTTAAAATCGATGGGTTTAAGCGTAACCATGACTGGCTTGACTTGGGTTTTATCTTCAAAGGTCGTACCAAAATTAGTAAGCTCGATGGTATTAATTTTAATCGCCAGTGGTGTCGATGTTGATTTGGTAGTGCTAATAACGGGTGTCGTTTTGGCGGGAGTGAATAAAGTCTGATAATTGAGTATGCCTGTCGGATTTAGCCAAGTACGAAAATCAGCATCTTTTGCTAACACAGAGTCAATCGTAAGTTGTTGTTCGTTTAACGTAAAGTCAACGCCATTCAGTGCTAAGTCGGCGATGTCTATGAGTGACTTGTCCTGAGCTTTTTCAAATAATTGAATGCCACGACTGTTCAGTTTACCTTGTTTAGTGCTTACTAATACTTTGTCATCAACAAGACGAATATCGATAGCCGTTTCTAATGCTGTCTCTGGCACTTTAACTGTGATGTTTGAATAAGCAAGTTGTAAATCACGCAGATCAACTTTAGTGTTATTGACAGAAAATTGCCAATTATCATGTGCATAGCTGATTTTAACATCGGTTTCGTGGGTAAGCTTAGGAGCTTTGATGAAAGTTTCCGTTGGCGTTAATTGGGAAAATTCAAAATCACGCAGATTAACTTTCGATTTATTGGCAGTAAATAGCCACGCATTGTCCGCATAAGTTATCTTAAGATCGGTTTCGTGAATAAACTCAGTGGTTTTAATCAGAATAGGGTTGTGGTCTTTTTCGGTATACTGAAAATTGCGTAACTCCATTTTAGCTTTATCGGCAGTAACGTTGAGGTGTTGATCGACATAACTAACATGGTAATCAGTGCTAAATAACGCATCGCCGTTTAAACTAAACGCTATCGATTTTGGCAAACTAACGGCTAATAGCTGGGACAGTTTTAACGCATTAAGCTCGATATGACCATTTGATAACAACGGATTAAGACTGGCTTCGCCTTGCCAGTTCAACTGTCCGCCTGAGCTTAGACTAAGCTGCAAACTTAACTGGCATTTTTTATTAGCCGCTGTACTGAGGTTTTTAATGCTGAGATTAATCGGCTGAATAGTCTCTTTGCTGGGTTGGTCTTCCCACTCTAACTTTCCTTCCGATAGTGATAAATTGCCGATAGTTAAAGGAAAAAGCGGTGTGTCTTGCTGGTTATCTGCTTGAGGCTTAAACAGATTATCGAGATTATACTTACCATTTTTTTCTTTAATAAGACGAACAATGGGTTTTACTACCGCCAGTTTATCAATGATTAACTCCGATTGTTTGACTGACTGCCAAGCATTCATTGTTACATAAAAACTATCAAAGCTAGCGAATGGCTTGCCATCAGCCTCTCGAATAGAAAAATTTTGTAGCTCAATAGACAGTGGTAATAGAGTAAACTGAACCTTTTCTAGCGCGGCTTTTCTACTGGTTTGTTGCTCTATGAAGGCGAGTATTTTTGACCGCAATACTATCGGCAAACCATAAGTTGCCAATGCCGATAAGCTGCCTACTATGAGCAAAGCGATGACAAGCTTGGTGAGTAAATGGTGGTTTATCATAACTATGCAGACCCAATCCACGTTGATGGTTATTATTTTAAACAAAAACACCTTGATTCAGTTATTTTTAGTACTCTTTTAAAAAATCAGCTCATTGAATCGTAGTCTACATTTTTAGCTAGTCTATACTAGTGGTGTAAACTAATGTGATTAACTTATTCTAGTAATGATAGTTAATGAGCTTTTTTATGCCTAGACACGCTAGCTTAGTGTTACTATTATTAACATTATGCCGACCTAACTTGCTTTGGAGGAAAAATGAGATTTACATTGATTATCTTGGGCTGCTTCATATCTTCCTATGTCTTTGCTAACAATATTTATAAATGCGTTGATTCGTCTGGTAAAAAGGACTATCAATCTAGTCCTTGTGGCGCAGGAATAGCTAATAGCACGCTGAATATTAAAACAGGTGGTGCTACTGATTTGGAAAAGGAAAAACAACAACAGGAGTCAAAGCAACAGGAAGAACAAGCCAAGCTTGACGAGCAAAAACTAACCAAACAACAGCAAATAGAAAATCAAGCGGCTATTGATAAACAGGCGATTGCTGAGAGTGAAAGCAATCAAGCACTCATCAAGGCTAACCCTAAAAAGTATTCACCGTTTGCTATTCCGCCTTATGTACCTAACAAATTACCTGTATTGGTCAAAATTTTTCAAGAAAGACTCACCGATATTGAACATTTAAGACGATCTGCTGCCGAAAACGCATTAGCGTCTGGTGAATGTGAGCGAGTTGAAGCCTCTGAATTGGATAGTAAAAGCACTAAACTTTTGCTGAGTTTCTTGGTTAATTGCAGCAGTGGTAAAGCATTTTATTTTACTGAGAAAGAATTAAAAAATTAGTACCCCTCATGACAACCGCAAAAACGATATTAATTACAGGTTGTTCTTCTGGCATTGGCTACGATAGTGCTGTTGCCTTAAAAAATAGAGGGCATCAAGTCATTGCAACGGCAAGACAAACAAAAGATGTTGCTCGTTTACAGCAAGAGGGTTTTATCAGCCTGCAACTGGATTTAGCTGATAGTTTCAGCATTCAACAAGCAGTTACTCAAATGCTGGCGTTAACCAACGGGCGTTGTGATGCTCTATTTAATAACGGCGCGTTTGGTCAACCTGGTGCAGTGGAAGATTTAAGCCGTGACGTGTTGCGCTATCAATTTGAAACCAATCTATTTGGTACTCACGAATTAACTAATCTGCTGATTCCCATCATGCGCCAACAAGGATATGGACGAATTATCTACAACAGCTCAGTATTGGGCTTGGTTGCCATGCGTTATCGTGGCGCGTATAACGCCAGCAAATTTGCCCTAGAAGGGCTAGCCGACACCCTGCGTTTAGAACTGCATGGCACGAATATTCATATTTCACTGATAGAACCAGGTCCAATCTTAACCAACTTTAGACAAAACAGTCTGGCTTTGTATCGGAAAAATATTGATGCTGCACACAGCGTCTACAAAGAAACCTATAAGGTTATGGAAGAACGTTTACAAAAGGAGGGGGCAGCGGTTCAGTTTACTTTGCCTGCCAAAGCTGTCACCGAAAAAGTCATTCACGCATTAGAAGCTAAAAATCCCAAAATACGCTACTACGTTACCTTTCCCGCTTATTTATTCGCCATACTTAAGAGACTTCTGCCTGTGTCATGGTTGGATAGTTTGCTTAGAAAAGTTTAAAAACATAAACACCCTTATAAGCTGAGATGATACAAGGAATTTCAGCGTAACATCGACAAAATTCTAGGAACTTGCCGCATCACAATTTTCAAGCAATAACAGGGTTGGCGAGTTTTTTGGAAAGAACCAAAGAGTTTTTTGTGTTGAGTATAAAACGAAAACGTTTTTAAGCTGCTGCTTTGAGTAAAAACAAAGAGATGAGATTATTTTTTCAGTTGAATATTGATTGCGCTTGTTCTGAATAGAACTTGCGTTTATAGACTTAGACGTGTGTTAGATTTAGAAAAACCACCTCAAACACAAGTAAAATGTAGCACTGGCAACCATTTTAAATCACACTTCTGATTGTTGCCGTAGATGATTAATTACTTCATTTGGGGTGAGCGACGGGGCTCGAACCCGCGACAACCGGAATCACAATCCGGGACTCTACCAACTGAGCTACGCCCACCACGATATGAATTATTAAAACATCTATGTCTGGCTTTTGGAACTAGCCGAAACATTCGCCCATTATAGAATACTTAGTTAATATGTCAACAAAATAGGTTAGCTAGTGATACTAGCTAATCAAACTAAGCCTATTAATTACTAGGCTATATGCACACCGAACACCACTCTGCATTTTAGGGATTTCCAGAATTTTGGCGATTTTTCCATTTAGCATAAAAATATGCACCACTTGAAACAACACCTGCCACCGTTGCAGCAGCACCGACAATAGGTGCTGCCATAACGATTAAAGGTGTGCTGGTAATGCCAAGCGCGATAGTGATTGCTGATAAGCCAGTGGGGGCGGCTATTGTTGCACCAACAGTCACAGCGGCGGATACCACACCCGCTACCATCGAAATATCTTCCGCCCGTTTCGATATTTTTTCATGTGTTGGTGTAGTTTCTTCCGCCATGATTCCAGCTCCAAGTTGGTAACCGAATAAAACTAATTATCCATCAATGCCAAAATCTTCTGGAAAGTGATTTAACGCACTTAACACAGGATAGGGAGTCATACCACCTAAGGCACATAATGAACCATTCAATAAAGTGTCACACAATGAACGCAACAAGACGACATTTTTTTCACGATCAACATTGTTGATGATGTCGTCCATTACTTCCATACCGCGTGTTGATCCGATACGGCAAGGAGTACATTTACCACAAGATTCAATCGCACAAAATTCCATTGCATAACGCGCCATCTCAGCCATATTTGCCGTGTCATCAAACGCAACAACGCCGCCATGACCCAATACCGTCCAGTTTGCTGCAAAGGCTTCATAATCGAGTGGCGTGTCAAATTGTGATTCAGGGACGAATGCACCTAAAGGACCGCCGACTTGCACCGCTTTAATCGGTCTACCAGTTGCAGAACCACCACCAAAATCATACAGCAATTCGCGCAAGGTCATACCGAAAGCAATTTCGACTAAGCCCGTATGCTTTAAATTGCCCGCCAATTGTAACGGCAATGTACCGCGTGAACGTCCCATGCCAAAATCACGGTAATAATCGCCGCCTTTGTCCAAAATAATTGGCACAGAGGCTAAAGAAATGACGTTATTTACCACAGTAGGTTGACCGAATAAACCACTGATAGCAGGTAAGGGCGGTTTGAAGCGCACTAAACCACGTTTACCTTCCAAGCTTTCCATGAGTGACGTTTCTTCGCCGCAGACATAAGCACCCGCGCCTAAACGTACTTCTAAATCAAATTTTTTGCCGCTGCCTTGAATATTATCGCCTAAATAACCCGCTTCGTAGGCTTTAGCAATGGCGGCATTCAGTGCTTTATGGGCATGGGGATATTCAACACGCAAATAAATATAACCTTGATTTGCGCCCACCGCTAACCCTGCAATGGTCATGCCTTCAATCAGTACAAACGGATCGCCTTCCATAATCATACGGTCAGAGAATGTGCCTGAGTCGCCTTCATCAGCATTACAGATAATGTATTTTTGTTCGGAGGGTGTATTTAACACCGTATTCCATTTAATGCCCGTTGGAAATGCCGCGCCGCCGCGTCCTCTTAAACCTGAATCAGTGACTTGTTTAACCACCTCGGCTTGGCTGGATACCAAAGCGTTTTTTAAACCGCGATAACCGTTATGAGCAATATAATCATCCAAACTGATTGGATCAGTAATGCCAACTCGCGCAAACGTTAGGCGTTGCTGTCTTTTGAAATAAGGAATTTCTTCTACGCTACCCAAGGCAAGCGGATGTTGTCCTCCATTCAAAAAATCAGCATCGAACAAACTAGCGACATCACTTGGCTTAACTGCGCCATAAGCCACCCGTTCATCATTAACCACCACTTCAACCAACGGCTCTAACCAATATAATCCGCGTGAACCATTGCGAACCAAATTAATCTCTACACCCCGTTGCGCTGCTTCTTTCACTACGGCTGCGGCAGTACGATTCGCGCCTATTGAAATAGCGGTAGAGTCACCTGAAATATAAACTGTGATGCTCATGCCTCTACTCCTAAGTCGTTAATAATTGCATCAAATGATTCAGCCGATACCCGCCCATAAATCTCATCACCAATTTGCATAGCGGGTGAACACGCACAGTTACCTAAACAATAAACAGGTTCTAAGGAAAACTGCCCGTCAGCGGTAGTTTCGTGATAATCAATGCCTAGCGTGGTTTTAACATGGGCTTCTAGCGCGTTGCTACCCATAGACTGACACGATTCAGCGCGGCATAAATGTACAGTGTGTTTTCCTGCGGGCGTATCACGGAAATAATGGTAAAAACTAATCACGCCATGCACTTCCGCACGCGACAAATTTAATCCCCCTGCAATAGCAGGAACGCTATCGGCAGGAATATAACCTAGCGCGTCCTGTATGCCGTGTAGTATGGGTAATAACGCGCCTGGCTTATCTTTGAGTTCAGCGATGATGCTTTGTACGGTTTCGGTAGTCGTTGATTCGGTCATGTTCACTCACTATGGCGATTTCATTTTGATTGACAACACGCTATATCCCTATAGTTGCAGTCTGTTTAAGTGTTGGTTAGCATAGCATAAGAACAATTATGTGTAAAAAGACATACAAGCAGAGCGAATGCTTTTATACCCAGCATTTTTATCAGCCAATGGTGGATAAAACCGCGAATTCATATAATTACAGTGGTTTCAATATAGGTTAGCTACTTATCAGGAATACAAACCTAGGTTTGTACTCCATTTCGAGTAATTAATAGAAACTGAAAGCACTGTAAGTGCAGCACTGGACAGCGTAGCTATCGATACAGCCAAGCGGATAAAATGGCTAAACAGCGTCATCATGACAAGCCTAAAGCCATCAAACTGGATCAGGCAATGCAATAGCGTATCACGCCATTGATTCAGGAAAAATGGAGTCCAGAACAAATCAGTGGTCGCCTGAAACAGGAAGGGGAAAAAAAGCGTGAGCCATGAAACGATTTACCGCTTTTTAGTATCATGGGATGTGCCGACGATAGGAGGCGCATCATTCGCGTCAACTCGAACAAGCGCGTTCGTGCCTCAGCACATCCTATGATTAGCGCACCTTATCGCGTTTCAGGTAATTGTTGAATCGCTTGTTCAATGGCTTGGACAGTTTGCATGATTATTCCTTGGTTTGTTTAAGCGCAGGGTTGGATTTTAAAGCAAAGCGCGATACGAGACTAACAGTATTGCGGTTTGTTTAGTACCATAGGATGTGCCGACGATAGGAGGCACATCATTCGCGTGGATTTTCTCGAACGATGCGCTTCGTGCCTCAGCACATCCTATGATTAGCGCACCTTATCGCGTTATGATTAGCGCACCTTATCGCGTTTGCCCATCTTACGGGTTGCTTGGGAACGAGATATATCATTATCATTTGGAAGAATTAAAGAAGCATTTTTAATCAGAATATTTACCTTTCACATCAAATTGACAGTTATTGTCAATTAACTCAGCTCCTAATGGTGTGGCATTTTCGATTTCTCTTTCACCTTCTGGATGCTCTCGGCAATCAAAAGTTACTTTCATATCGTTACCACATGGACATGAAATTTCAAAAACGGCTTGATGAAGACTGTCAACTTCTTCATTTACCCCTTTTGACTCAATACAGTCCCACTCTAACTCGGAACAATTAAAAGTTTCGATTGCTCCACAAGCATTACATTTAAGTTTAAAAGTCATTTTTATTTCTCCAAAGGCTACAAGGCTAAAAAAGGTTTGCATCTAGTGAAGCTGTCTAAATTCAATACTTAATTTGTTATAAAGCATTGAGCCTTGATTGCAGAACCGTTCAGTTTTAGCTGAAACTATTTTATTTTTTTCCTCGATGCTTAATAGTGACTTCTTCATTTCATCAAGGTTATCACCATTAATCCTACAGGCTTGCCCCGCTGTATTACTAACGAGAGATGCTATGTTAAACGATCCATTGCATAAATCTTCGTACTGTTTAACGAATACCGCCGCCATGAGTTGTTCTTCGCACAAATTACTAACTCTTGCTTGTACTGTGACTGAAGTTGTGATGATTGTTAAAGCTAATAATATCTTTTTCATTTTAATCCGTTGATTCTGTAGGGTTATACTTAATTACCCCAAGGATAAGCACAATTGATGTAAGCAAAAACAACCATGCACCAGTGGAAGATACGTTTATCTCTCTTCCAAACAATTCACCTGACTTAGAGTTGATATAGATAATTGCAAATAAAACCGATGCAATCGCACAAGCAAGCCCCCATATACGACTCATTGGCTTATTTTTAAAAAGTATAAGCACTGGATATACCCATAATCCTAAAAACACAAAAGCTCCTTGTGTCAGTCCAGTTTGAGACATAATCCCAACGTCTACCCAGTTCATAAACATTGACATCGTTGCTATACAAGCAGTTACAAAGATGACTTTGCCACCAAAATTCCAATTACCCCAATCAAATTTCATTTTTTTATCTGTTGTGTGACTATTAAAAATAGCATCGAGCTTTTTTAAGATAAGTTCTTTAATTTCTTGAATATTCATATATTTCCACTTTATGTTTAACAACAAAACCAAATAGATAGGCTACAAGAAAATAGCCCGCATAAAACTTTGCGAAGCACAGGAATAACAACGTGATTCACAAATACCCCCGCACATTCAACATAAATCGCTTGTGTTAAAAAAACCTAACACTGTTAAAATGCACATAGACGTTATTAGCCTATGCTTGTGTGGTCTGAAAGTTCTTCAGACGCACGAATAGTAGGCTTTTTCTGGTATGAATAACAGCAACCCACAGTAGCTAATACAACCGTTTATAGGATAGGTCTAATGGATGTTCACGATAAAATTAAGGTGATGCGTTTGTTTAAGGAGTTGACTCAGGAAGAGATGGCTGAAAAACTGGGTTATGCGTCTATCCAAGGCTACGCAAAACTGGAACGCGGTGAAACTGATCCATCTCTCGGTAAGCTAGAAGAGATAGCGCGAGTGCTGGGGATTAGTTTGCAAGATTTATTGGGTTTGAATGAAAGTAATGTGGTCAATATTGCTGGAAATTGCCAGTATATTCGACATAATTATTCTCCAAATGTCACTTTGACATTGCTAACTGAAACACAATGCGCTCACGAATTAGAACAAACACGCTTGTTGTTGCAAGAACGTGATAAGGAATTTGAACATCTCAATACTGAAAATGGTTTGTTGAGGGAAGTGATTGAATTGATGAAGGCACAACAAAAACCACAACAAGACGCTAGCAAATAACTTTATTACACTGTCTCGCATGAACTCAAACCTCCGAAGTTTTAAATCTCGGAGGTTTATTTTTTATACACCTTATAGCATTTATGAATAGCATCGAAGAAATAATTGAAGATTTACGCTTGGGCAAAATGGTCATTATTATGGATGATGAAGACCGCGAAAATGAAGGCGATTTAGTGATGGCGGCGGCATTTACCCGTCCAGAAGACGTTAATTTTATGGCGCGTTATGGTCGTGGGTTGATTTGTTTAACGCTCACTCATGAGCGGTGTCAGCAATTGCGCTTGCCGTTGATGATTAATGAAAATAAAAGTTCGCACTCCACTAATTTTACTGTTTCTATTGAAGCGGCAACAGGGGTGACAACAGGTATTTCAGCAGCAGACCGTGCTAAAACCATTTTAGCGGCGGTTGCTTCCAATGCTAAAGCTGATGATTTAGTGCAACCTGGGCATATTTTTCCACTGATGGCACAAGCAGGTGGGGTATTAAATCGCGCAGGGCATACTGAGGCTGGCTGTGATTTAGCGCGTTTAGCTGGTGTTGAACCTGCGGCTGTGATTGTGGAAATTCTCAATGAAGATGGCACGATGGCACGGCGACCTGATTTAGAAATTTTTGCGCAACAACACAATCTTAAAATCGGCACCATTGCTGATTTAATTCATTACCGTATTCAACACGAAAACACCTTAGAACGTATTAGCGAATGCGCTTATCCCACTGAATTTGGTGAGTTTCGATTGTATGCCTATCAAGACGCTAATGACAACAATCTACACATCGCCTTAGTAATGGGGCAAGTGTCAGGTGATGAACCTGTGTTAGTACGCGTTCATGCTCGCAATTTAATGGATGACGTGTTTGCCTCCAAGCGCACCGATTGTAGTATGCCAATTCGTCTTGCACTGCAAAAAATAGCCGAAGAAGGGCGTGGTGTGTTAGTGGTGATCCGTCAAAATGAAAATAACAAAGCCTTGGCTGAGCTCATTCATCATTATCAATTAGAAGACAACGGCTGTACGACAACGCAAACGGTTGATGTCGATTGGCGTATTACTGGTACAGGTTCGAGAATACTCGCTGATTTAGGTGTGCATAAATTGAAAGTGCTAGGAGCGCAAAAAAAGTATATCGGGTTGTCGGGGTTTGAGTTGGAAGTCGCTGAGCATTTGGGTTCATGACTATCACTTATTGTTGAAAACAGTTTTTAGGCAGGTAACGCTGATAATGAAATGATAGCGGGAGGCTGTCAGGAATCAAAAAACGTTTTTTGATTCCTTTGTTATGATGGCTATGCGTTATTTTTTCGTGTAGCTATTAACCCCTACCAGCCCTGAATTGTTTAATTAGGAATTTTTTTGTTGATGATTTCTTTGCCGTCAATAACCAGTTCAGAAATACCACCTAATTGACCATTCAATGTGCATGAAGCGGTTTTAAAGCCGCCTTTTTTGGCGTTTTCACCTTCCCATATCAGCGTGACATAAGTTTCTTTATCGGTTTTGGTGTCGGTTACAAAATAAACCTGTTCACCCGTTTTTTCAGTAACAAGCTTAGTGCATTTATCGGTTGCCATTTGTTGCATCGCTACATAATTTCTCATGGTAGCGGCTTCTGCATTGTCTCCTTTCCCCTTGCCTGCATCGTCTTTACTCGTCCAAACTAGAGCAAATCCGATGATAAATATGCCAAAAACAGCATACATTAATTTTTGTGCTTCTGAGGTTTTTTCTGGTTGTTCTTCTGACATTTTTATCTCCTGAGTGATTATTCAGTCGTGTTATCGACTGTTTAATTCTATGTGAATTAACGCTATTCAGCAATGAATCTTAAAATTCAATGCCTTGTTCTGCCTTAATACCCTGTTCGTAAGCGTGTTTAATTTGAGTCATGTCGGTCACAGTGTCGGCAATAGCGACGACTTCGGGGGCAGCATTACGTCCCGTTAAAATCAAATGCTGCCATGCGGGCTTATGATTAGTAATAAAATCGGCGATTTCTTGACCTGAAATCCAGTTATAACCACAGCAATAATTAATCTCGTCCAATAACACCACATCAAACTCACCCGACAGCATTTTTTGTTTACTCAATTCCCAAATTTCCCGACTGGTTTTAATATCCTGCTCAGGATTTTTAGTATCCCAAGTAAAACCATCGCCTAAGGCGTGCCATTCAATATTATCAAAATGTTCAGCGGCTTTTTGTTCGCCTGTTTGCCATTGCCCTTTAATGTATTGAATCACACATATTTTTAAGCCCCAGCCAGCAGCGCGGAACACCATGCCGAACGCACTCGATGATTTGCCTTTGCCTGTGCCTGTATTCACCACGACTAAGCCGCGTCGTCTGTCTCTGGATTTCATTGTTCATTCCCTCTCATTGTGACTTTAAAATAAAATACGCTTAAATGGGTTCGTGGTTGCACCCATCATTAGGTAGCCTATCTTATCGCATTGCGAGTGTTAAGCACGCAAGCGAGCCATTAATTCCTCCGTCAAAGGTACAATATCGCCATCGGTAATGAATACTAATCGCCCGATAGTGTCATCTGATTCGCGTGCGGCTAACACAACAGGCGGATATAAGCGTCCGTTCGCGCCCTGTATAATGAAAGGCTCAGTCTGTTCGAGGGTATAAACAACGCCTTTTAAACGCACTAACTGTTCGCTGTATGTTTGTAATAATTCACTTAAAACAGCTTCTAAATGTTGCCGTGCAACGCGCTGTTCCAATTGCAGGCTGATACTTTTAAAACGGTGCGCCGTTAAATCGGCAGAATTATTTTCAGGCGTATAACGACTTTTTTGCGGGAATGCCAATAACAAATTCGGCAGCACTGCGCCATGCACGGCATTTATTTTGGTTGCCGTAGGTGCAAGATGATTGAGAGTCGCTTGCAGCTTTTCCATTTGAGCAGGGGTCGCTAAATCAGTGTGGGTCATAACAATGCTGTCCGCCCACGCAATTTGGGCGTGCGCTTGTGGAAAACGGCTTAAAACATCCTCATGCGTTGCTGAAATGGTAGCAATCACGCCTTGCAACCGATAACGCGCCGATAACCAGCGTTGTCTTAATAAAATATCCAGCACAGGTTCAGGATTTGCCACGCCGCTGGTTTCGATAATCACGCAATCAAAGGGTTTTTCGGCGTTGGCTTCCCACGCCATGCGTAAATTTTTTAACATGGGCATTAATGAATCGCGGGTTTGGCAACATAAACAACCGCCGACCAAGGTTGCCACAGGCATTCCCTGTTTTTTGAGTAATTGTTGGTCGATAGGTGTTACACCAAATTCATTGATAATCACTGCCGTTTTAGGCAAATGATTTAATAGCTGATTGAGCAGCGTGGTTTTACCGCTCCCCAAAAAACCACTAATCACAATGACAGGGATTTGTTCGATGGTTTTAGTGGTTGGTTTGGCTTGATTCATAAGGTTTTCCACAGGCATGACTGACGAAGCGTTCGCTGTCGGGTTGTTGGAAACTGACATCTTCGACGGTAAAATTATGCAAACTCAGGTTATAAAAACGGTCGTAATAGGCTTGTACGTCGCGCTCAATCTGGGGTTCAAAATGGGCTTGGATAGTTTGTGTTGTACCGTTGCGGCGTGTCTGTACCTCGCCGTTTTTTACCACCAAGTCACCGTTTTTAAATACTAAATCTGCGTGACTGAACATCGCTTCTTTATCCGCTTGCGGCTTATAAACAGCAATATCGGCAAGCGCACCTGCTTTTAGATGTCCTCTGTCCTGCAAGCCCAGCATTTTTGCCGCTGCGGTGCGCGTCATAATGGCAATTTCATAGAGCGAAAATTCTTTTTTCAGGTCTTTTAATAAGCTCATCGCTACTACTTCAGGATGCAGTTGCGCGATACATTCCAAGCGAAACTCAACATCCATCAGCAAACGAAGCAACTGCGGATAACGGGTGAAAGGTGCGCCATTGGGATGGTCGGTGGTAAAATAGGATGGACTGACGAAGGGAGCATCGTCTTTCGCGATTGATGGGCTTCATACCTCAGCTCATCTTATCGAGTTAGTCATTCTGTTTTTTTAGCCGCTCTATTTGTAGCCAAATTGCCCCACTATTATTCGAATAACGTCCTGTTGCATCATTTGGGTATAACACCAGCCTTCCTGATGTTGAGATTTCAAACTTGGGTGTGTTGCACAAATCGTACTGAGATGAACGCTGTTCCTTGTCGTTTTTTGTGCGTTTAACTTCGGCAATGACTGAAAACCACAGAGAGTTTTCCACTCGTTTTAGCGGGGAAAATATATTCATAAGAGTAGTACCGTCTTCTCCGCAAAGTGCAACATTCTTACGAGAAGCATCACACCAAGTATTTTCTTTTATTGCCTCAATTCGATATGTTTCGCCTTGCTGTACCATTAATCCAGCGTCTGTTTCCGTTCGGTCAGCGAAAACTTGCACCAAGCATTTTTTTTCTTTTTGCAGATTATTAGACTGATTGCATAACTTCGTGTCTGTTACAGGTTTTGGGCTAATAATGCAATTTTCAGAACATCCGGATAAAGCACATAAAATCAAAAAACATAATGAAAATCGCATATCACATACCCCTTGTTTTGTCTCACTTGCAAGATTGTTTTTATTTTGTAGATTCGATGGTGTAATTTTTAGGAAGCATTGGTAATGGAACATAACGTCCACCCGATTCCCGTTTATAATGTGGAAAATCCAATTTTTCAATTTTCATTCTTTGTAATACGCTTTCATGTATTACATCATTCTCTTCTGGTTTCCGTTGTAATTCACCCACTATTCGATAGAGAGGATAGAACGCATCGTGCAACTCACCATCTATGCACTCTGGAAATGGGGGTGTGTCAGGAAAAAGATGCTCATCTTTAAACTGGGCAATCATCCAGTTTAGCGGTGTAGCTTCCAAACCATCTTTATTAATAATGTTGCATCCCATAGTAGAGCTATACCCTCCGCCGATATTACTATGCCCACCAGCAAACCATACTTCATGTAAAACTTGATTTTCTTTATTAATATCTTTTTTGTTAAATCGGTTTAATTCAAACGGTTTCCTATGCTCATCTAATGCAAGTGCGTGAAAGCCTTTGTTAGCATATAACTGGAGTTTATGATTTTTGGGGTCTTCTTTAAAACCTAAAGCTGGAACAGTATCAAATACGCCTATGGCTTGAACTTTCACATTTTTAAACGTGTATTCAGGATATTTTTTCAGTTCATAATCTCGAATCTGTTTTTTTAGCACAGCAGCAGCATCATCATTTTTAACATGATATTGGTCATAAACATTATCAACAACATCCTTGAAATGACTATTTTCTGGTTTATTAGTCCAATCCAGTAAGCCAGCAAATTCGATCAAACCATTTAACGACCGAGCAGTAAAAGCCCCTCTACTGAAACCAAAAATATAAATTTTGTCATTATTATTTTTGCTATAAGTTTGAGATAAAAATTCATAGGCTTGTTTGATATTTTTACCTACACCATCCCCAAGCAAGTTACCAAATAAAATATCTTCGGGATTCCACCATTTAGAACCAACGCCTTTATCATAATAAGGAATTACTGGATTACCCTCGCAGGCTTGAGCTACTGCAAGATGGTATAGTTTCCATACATTAGTAGGCTTATCCGCATCGTTGCTCGTACCATCAAGAAATACCGCCAGTTTTCTTCCTTTAGGCGCACGACTGGCATTATAGTATTTATCAAACTTTCGCCATAACTCGCTAACATCCCTCCTACTGTCATTTAACGATTCCAAATTTATGTAATCATATTTTTTACAAATACTACCAAGCTCCTTCTCTCCCTCATATTCGGGAGTTATTTGATGAAGCTCTTTTTTACCCACAGATTCTGGCGTTGTCGTTGCACATCCGCACAAGAAAAAAGCTAGTAAAAATCCAATATATGAAGAAAATAATTTTTTCATAAAATCCACTCTCATTGTAATTGAAATATGATTTCTACTTTCTACGCTTATTCAATGAGAATTTCAACAGAGTATTTTTATCAAAAATCAAGTATCCAACCAACGTGATAGCCCGTAGGTTGCGGTGAGCTTACGAACCCAACAAAAACAAGAATCTATGTATAAATGTTGGGGTTGTACCTCACCCCAATCTACAACGCTTTAAGACTGGCAGTCATTGCTAATCATTAAGCAAAATCCAGCGTCAATAATAATCGGCGTGGCGATTTTGCTGATAAATGCGGTGAGCGGTGTACCGCGCCGTGTTGTTCGTTGCCTTCCAAGCGTGTGCCTTTTAATAAACCAATAGCATAATTGGGCATTGTGCCGATGGCATCAGCATCTAAAATTAAGCCTGATTGTTCGTCACTTAACCCGCCTGAACGACTGCCTAACTTACTGCGATCAACATAAGCATCTTCCAGCCATTGCGTACCGATACCGCCGTAAGTACACACTAACCGACAGGGAACGTGGTCAATATGAAAGCGCGGACACATCGCTTTATCCAGCATTCCCAAGCGCAAGCCAATCGCTTCCAGTTCAAATAAATCGCTGAACATATCAATGACCTGTGCAATATCAGCACAAAAGGCTTCGTAACCTTGGAAATGCAGGTGTTGCGGCAATAAGGTGAGGGTATTAAATGACTGCACATTGATGGTTTCAATGACATTAATGGTGTGTGCTGCTGATAATAAATGCGTCACAAACGTCTCTATTTCACTGGAAATACTGCGTTCAACCACGCACAAATTAATCTCAGGGCGGTAAATTTCTGCTAAATCCGCTATGTTTTTAGACAGATAAGTGAATGAATTACTGGGTTCTAGGTTAAGGGCGAGTGCAGTAGTCATAAGTCAGGGAAGTAAAAAATGTTCAAAAACGCGGAAATTGCACCCGCATGAACCGCAAATGAAAGTGTCATGATTTGACTGTAACGGGCAAGTCATGTGCGGTATAGATGAATTTAGCCAGCGAGGCAGGAATCCAGACCGCAACAATATAAGCCAATAAGACCAGCATTAATAAACTCAACAGATAATTAATAAATTTACTGTGCATCATTACTAAACCAAGCTGGAAAGTCATCACGATAATGTTGCCAAACCGATACACCAGCGGCTAATTCGGCATCGGTCAATAAACAGGCGTTCAATTGTGCAATGGCTTGATCCTGATTGATATTCTGCCCGATAAAGACCAGTTCCTGTCGGCAATCACCAAACGGTGGTTGCCAGTTAGCGCGACTATCAGCCGCGTGTTCAGGCGACCATTCATTTTCGGGTACAGATGCCCACCAACGCCCCGCGCAACCGTGCTGCATCGTGCCGCCTGCTTGTGACCACGAACCGACCCATTCAGGGCGTGATGCTAACCAAAAGAAGCCTTTCGAGCGCAATAACGTGCCGTTTTCCCAGTCATCACGGTGCAGATAATCATAAAAACGAGCTGGATGAAACGGACGGCGTGCTTGATAAATAAAACTGCTGATGCCGTATTCTTCGGTTTCAGGGACGTGCGTACCGCGTAATTCTTGCAACCAGCCTGCCGCCTGTTCTGCTTTGGCAAAATCAAACCGCTGGGTATTCAGCAGTTCGGCTAAGGGTGCGTTGCCCATTACCATCGGAATAATCAGCGCGTCTCTATTAAGATTGGTCAAAATCGCGGTTAAGTTGTCCAGCTCATCACGGCTGATTAAATCGACTTTGGAAATTAACAGCACATTACTGAATTCAATTTGCTCAACTAATAAATCGGCAATATTGCGTTCGTCTTCTTCGCCTAATTCAGCGTTAATGTCTTTCAGCGATTGGGCTTCTAAATAATCGCGCATAAAATTAACCGCATCAACCACGGTCACCAGCGTATCCAAACGGGCAATGTCCGATAAACTCACCCCGTCTTCATCACGAAAGGTAAAGGTTTCGGCAATCGGTAACGGTTCGGCAATGCCTGTAGATTCAATTAATAAATAATCAAACCGCCGTTCTTTTGCCAATTGCGCCACTTCAATGAGCAAATCTTCACGCAAGTTGCAGCAAATACAGCCGTTGCTCATTTCAATCAATTTTTCTTCGGTGCGATTTAAGGTCATTTCATTTTTAACCAGCGCGGCATCAATATTGATTTCGCTCATATCATTGACAATAACGGCGATTTTTAAACCGTCACGATTGGCAAGAATGTGATTGAGTAACGTGGTTTTACCCGCGCCTAAAAAACCAGATAGTACGGTAACAGGCAGTAAGAGTGAGGACATAGTATTCATAGTAAGAGTTGAAATTAGCGTTATGTTATAACATAACACTTGTTAATAACAAGAATCAATGTCTGGGGTGATAATTTCATGCTAACTTAGGAGTTATTAGACTTGTTACGACGGCGTAAATATAACGGTTATTGGAGTCCAATAGCTTTAGCTATTGGCTAGAAAACAGCTAAAGCTGTTTTACTCCACATCATGGCGCAACAACCCTGTTTAATATTTAGACAAGATTGGCGGGTTACGCTAATCTGCATGATATTTATCCATTACAACCTTAAAAATCATTATGACTGAAGCCACACGTTTATTTGACCAAGCTAAAACCGTTATTGCAGGCGGTGTTAATTCCCCAGTTCGCGCCTTCAATGGCGTAGGCGGCACGCCCGTCTTCATCGACCACGCCCACGGTGCGATTATTGTCGATAGTTTCGGCAAACAATACATCGACTATGTTGGCTCATGGGGGCCAATGATTTTAGGTCATGCGCATCCTGCCGTGATTGCCGCTGTGAAAACTGCCGCTGAAAAAGGCTTAAGTTTTGGCGCACCGACGGAAATAGAAACCGCAATGGCGGCGCGAGTCTGTGAACTTATGCCATCAATTGAATTAGTACGCATGGTTAGCTCAGGCACAGAAGCCACCATGAGCGCGATACGTTTAGCCAGAGGTTACACGCGCCGCGATAAAATTGTGAAATTTGAAGGCTGTTATCACGGGCATTCAGATTCTTTATTAGTGAAATCAGGTTCAGGTACACTGACTTTAGGTGTACCCAGTTCTTTAGGCGTACCTGCGGTGGTTGCTGCCGATACCATCACGCTGCCCTATAATGATAGCGAAGCGGTGAAACAACTGTTCGCCGACATCGGTGAACAAATCGCCTGCATCATCGTTGAACCCGTCGCAGGTAATATGAACTGTGTGCCACCCGTCGCGGGATTTTTAGAAACGCTGCGCCAAGTTTGTGACGACTACCAAAGTGTGTTAGTTTTTGATGAAGTGATGACTGGTTTTAGAGTCGGCTTACAAGGCGCACAAGGTGTGTATAATATCAAGCCCGATTTAACCACACTAGGCAAAATCATCGGTGGCGGTATGCCCGTCGGTGCATTTGGTGGACGACGTGACATCATGGAATGCCTCGCACCGTTAGGTGGAGTCTATCAAGCAGGCACATTATCAGGTAATCCTGTGGCAATGGCGGCTGGCTTAAAAACACTTGAACTGATTGCTCAACCTGATTTTTATACTGAGTTAAGCGCGAAAACAGCAAAACTTACCGATGGTTTAACGCAACGCGCCCAACAAGCGGGCATTGCCTTCACCACTAACCGAGTCGGTGCAATGTTTGGTTTATTTTTCAGCGAAGAAAGTCAAATTTCCAGCTTTGCCCAAGTGATGCAGTGCGATCAAGCTCGTTTTAAACGCTTTTTCCATGCCATGTTAGACGCAGGTGTTTATCTTGCACCGTCCGCCTTTGAAGCGGGTTTTGTTTCTGCCGCCCATAGTGAAGCTGATTTACAGCAAACGCTAGATGCGGCTGAAACGATTTTTAAACAGTTGTAACAGTAGTTTGGATTAGGCGATAGTCGTAACCCAACATAATGCGCGATAAAATTGTCGGGTTACGCTACACGAATCTAATATTTGAACAGGCTATAAAGTAATCCGTATGTCAAATGTAACTAAAACTAAAGCGATAATTATAGTCGTTATAACGACAGTATCTATGCTAATTCCAACGGCGGCATATCCACTAGGAATTGGTAATATTAAATTGCAATCAAGGCTTAATGAACATCTTAAGGCTGAAATTGAATTACTAGATTCTGCCAATGAAGACTTATCTGGTCTTCATGTGAATTTAGCTCCGCTAGGAAAGTTTATTGAAGCCAATATTCCTTGGAGTTATTTTCTCAAAAATATTAATATTAAACCCGTTAAAAAGGCTAATGGATCGATTTTAATTGAGTTAAGCTCAAGAGAGGTTTTAAAAGAAGTTTTTTTGAGTTTTATATTAGAAATAAATTGGAGTAAAGGGCTTTCATACCGAGAATTTACTGTATTGCTTGATCCCCCTGATGACTATAATTTATCTGTTGTTTCTGCTGTACCTAAAACAAAACCAGTCATAGACAATATGCTTCCATTCTTTACGACTAGTATTAATAAAAAGGCGGATAAAACGGATAAAAAAAATGGAGCTCAATATGGTCCAATAAAACCCTCTGATTATATTAGAGGAATTGCTAAAAAAATTCGATACGATGATGTATCTATAGAACAAATGGTAATAGCACTTTTTAAAGCTAATCCTGAGGCATTTTTTACCGACAATATTAATGCGTTGGTAATAAAGAAAATGCTTAAAATTCCTGCGAGGAAAGAAGCTCTGCAACTATCTCGAAAAGAAGCATTAGAGCAAGTTAATCTGCAAAATAATATGTGGAAAGAACGTACTACTGCTAAAGCACAAGTTCCGCAAATTGCGATAGATATTGCTAAAAATAATTCACAAACCCCGTTAAACAACTCTGGAACAAAAATAACTAAACCAGTTTCTTCTATACCTAACCATGGTGAAAAAGCCAACGAAAAACAGTTAGCAGGTACTTCCTCCAGTGCAGAGATTTTAGCCATACTGACTAAGCTGGATAAACTGGAACAGAAAATAGAGGTGATGCAAAACATCCTAGTCTCAAAAGATAGGCTAACGATATCGCCTGTCTCTGGAAATGAACCCCCTGTTAATGAAAAAACCGAACCGTCAGCTCTCAGTAGCGAAAATTTAGCATTGATTGCCAAACAGGATGCGTTAGAGAAGCAGGTGGCAATAATGCAAACAATGCTTACTTCAAAAGATGAGCTAATCGCTACGTTACAAGAAAAAAATAAAGCAATAACGGCTTTGCAAGTAGAGCTTACTCCAAAATCTGTTGCAACCACAAAAGAGCTTAAAAAAGATAATGCAGTAGCAACTGAAATAGTTATCACAACTACATTCAGCTCTATTATGCAGGAGTTAAAAACAAATTCTATGCTGTTGTTGCAGATTGGATCTGGCGGAATTTTTTTAGGTTTAATAGGTTATTTTTTACGATTTAAGAGAAAAAAGAAGCAAGAAAAAGCTGAAGCGGATGCTATAAATGAATATTTAAAGCCACTAGATCTAGCTAAATCTTCATTTAAAAATTTATCCGTTTCTATCAATGATTTTTTATCCAACTCTCATCTTCAGGGCATTGAGGTAGAACATAGTGAAATGGACATTTGTACGGAGGCAGATGTTTATTTGAGTTATAGTAAATATGAAAATGCAGAATCTTTAATGCGTCAGGCAATTAAAGATTATCCAGAAAATTTTGAATATAAATTAAAATTATTGGAAGTGTTCCTTGCAAGTGAAAATAAAACTGCCTTTGCGTCATATAAAAGGCAGCTAGCAAGTATTATCCAGCACAAAGACGAAGATTTTTGGGACAGACTTGTCAAAATAGAGAATGAATACAAAACGCGTGAATCAATGAGACCTAAAGCTGAAGAGAGCTCAGGTGAAAATACGGACGCGAATAAGGCTGCCAACGAACTACTTGATAATATCCAAAAAACGGCGGAAAGCCGTCGGCTAATGCGGCACTTTCGGGTAAATGAACTACTGTCTGATGATGATACTGAAGTAAAGCCAAGTGCAGTGGTAAGTATTAAGCCAATTGATAATAGTCAAACAACGGTGGATGATGAAATTATTGTTGATATGTATGATTTCGATAATACTGAAGTAAAGCCAAGTGCAGTGGTAAGTATTAAGCCAATTGATAATAGTCA
>JBAXNR010000050.1:0-29014 GCA_037133675.1 Methylococcales bacterium | reverse complement strand
ATCCCGAAATAAGCCATAATCCCAAAAAGCTTGAAAGTGAAAAAATCAGAATAGTTTTCTTCAGCTTTTCGGATACTACTAAGTAATCACGGATTCCATACCCAGCAATGATTAGAGCAAGCACCATCATAGGCATTGAAAAGGTATTGCCCACATGAATTATTTTGTTGATAAAGGGAATGGCAATTAAGATTGATACAGGTATGAATCCATAAGCAATAGTCATTGCCAAGATAAATAATCCCCAGCTACCATAGACCATAAACGATTGGCGAAAACGTAAACTCAAAAAAGAACTTACCATGCAAAATAGAATAAATAGGTTTACTGATGGTCCTGGATGGGATTCTGTAATATAGTTGGAGTACTTTTGGAAAAAGAAATTATCGAAAAATCCAATAATAGCCCACGATGGATATGTAAGAATTCGAGGAGTATCATAAGCAGTGAATGCTTTACCTAGCGCGTCCAAAAAGAGCAACCAATAGGGGGTGGTAATCATGGCAAGTGCAATTCCGATTCCACCCACCAGAACAAATGAACGCATCTTTCCCCACTTAGGTATGGTGTATATCAAAAAACCAACTACCCCTAAAGCGTGTAAAAAACACGCTGTGATAACACCTTCTTTAGGTGTCCCTGCGTTAAGTTGTAGCCAAGTAATAACAGCCAGCAAAAAACCTTGCGCAACACAACTCTTTGTCTGTGGATTTGGTAAAGCCAAAACCGTGCTTAATCTGTCCCATTGCAACACCACCCAAGGCGCGTAAGTTAAAACAAAATAAGCAGGGTGGTTAAATCGATAGGCAAAGAAACCAAGAAAGCAACTAGAAAACGCAATTAATGCACCAGCCAATAATTTGTCGGTTAACCGAAAAACCAGCACGCCCATACCAATCGCAAAGATTGCCTTGGACAGAACGAATTTAATATCCCAGCCAATCGCACTTTCACCCAGAAAAACTGGAATCCAATGCAGTACATCGCCAATCATTGAATAGCCTTGTGCAAATAGTGGAAGTCCGCCACCCACATACCGATTCCAGAACGGAAATTCAAAATCACGAAATAGCGCATCATGTTGCACAACGGTATTCGGAGCTATACTCCAAGCTGTTGCGCCTAGATCAGAACCACGAAAAGCTTCGCTGACTGCATTAACTGGAAACTCAGGAAACCACGGCGGACCACTATACAAAGCGTTCACCCCAACAGGATGAACAAAACCCTTACCAAAAAATATCACAGGGTAACAACTGATAACCGCAGCAAAAAAACCGATAAATATTATTATGTTCCTTGGATTTACAACTGCGTAATCCAGTATCCGACCTAAAGACTCAGCAATGTGTCGGCTGCATTTAGCCAAACCTATTAAACCAGCGAAGCTTAATAGGAAGTATCCAACGTATATCCATCCATGTTGGAGAAGAAAATCTATCCAACTATTTTTCTTATCAAACGATGAGTTTTCTATAACTGTTATAGGATCGTTAGCATTTTCTGCGGTATGAATAACTAACACCTCTTTATCAATAACCATTCCGCCAATTTGCTGTACTGCTTTAAAAGACTGGACAGGAAAATTTTTAAGCGTATTGCCAGCAGCATTTTCAATTCCAGCTTTTTTTATTCTAAGTACTATAGCCTTATCTGCTGGATCGAATCGAACCGATTTTATACTTGTGACCAACTTAGGTAAACGAAACGAATACTTCTGATAAAATCCAGACGGGTTGTTTTGTATTATTGTCGAAATAACGCCTTTATTTGTATCAAAAAAAACTTGGGACACATTCGTAACACTGGATTCCATTTCAATTACGAAATATATTTTATTACTCAAGCGATAATCTTTGTACCCAGCGACACCCGCAATAAGCAACGCGCAGAGAGTTAATAGCCATAAATTTATGCGCGTCATTTTAAAACTACTTGTTATTTTGTTAGGAAATTTCATGTTGAAAATTTTAGCATCCTTTATATAAACCCAAAGGCAGGAACCTTTCTTTAATCGTTCGCCTTTCTACCCTATTTCTTATCTATTATTTCTCTAAATTGATAAGTAGCCGATGGTTATTCCAATCTCGTTCACCTTGAGTGACTGGCAGTAAGTTATTGCCTTTCTTAAATAAGACAATTGCCAATTTCTTTTCTTCACCTGTTAGTTTGTTTTTGGGTATGAAAATTGAATCTTTCCAGATTGTTCCTTGCTTTACTTTCAATCTGTTCATTGGCTGTTTATAGTCTGCTTGAATAAGTATATTTCCATTTACATCAGTCAGATGAATGCCATTGGTATAAGTCAATTTTTGCTCAATAAGACTTTCCCACGCAAGATCAATATGCAATCCGTCAGCTTTCTGCTCAATTTTTATGCCGCGCAACGCAAATAAATCACTAAAGCGCGTTCCTATCACGGATGTTAATTCTTTTGCAGTCATTGCATCAGCATCAGACGGGCTGATACGCTTGATATTCCCCATCGAAAAATAGATTGAAACCAGCAAACCAACCAACACAGCGGCTGCCGACAGAGTATTTCGATTTAAATTGAGATGGTGATGCCATGATGCTTGCATCACTTCAGTTCCATGTATTTTATTTTTCCCACGACCTAATAACAAACGCCTTCCAGGCATTTCAATTAATGCCCACATCAGATATGACGCGAGTAATAAAATAACCCAGAAAATTGCTAATGACAGTGTGTTGGATAACTGCGGAAGGTTAGCAATGTTGGATTGATAATAGATCAACAGAATTTGGTGTAATAAATACAGTGAAAAACTTATTTCACCCAACAGAACTAGCAGTGGATGAGATAGCCAAACGGTGATTCGACCCCGTCCGATAGCTATAACATAAATTAGCAGCCCAAAAGCAAGCATTGATCCGCTACTATATGACCATCTTGCTGCGGGTAGACCTAGCCAAGTATCATCCACCCATTCCGACAAGGGAGCAAAATGCATGGATGCGGCAACAAGAAAAATTACACCTATTTCACAGAGAGAAGCACTAAGTTCGCTCCATTGAATGACTGCTACTTTTTTACGCCAGTAGAAGGCAACAAAAATACCAAAAATAAACTCAAAAATTCGAGATAACGGGTGGATATACACCAAAGCATCAACCGTTAATCCATCATTTATGGAAGTACAAAAGGGTAAGTGCAACCAATTTGATACTAGAATTAACGACAACACAATAATGCCAGAAGTCACTAATTTTATTAACCATGTTTTATCCCATCGACGAATAAGAAACGGGAAGGCTAAGTAAAAAAAGAACTCTGTTGATATACTCCAAGCAGGCGCGTTATAGGAAAAGAAATACCTCGGCAAAGGAATCCACGCACTAAGCATAAAAAGATTAGCTAAGCCTCTTTTAAAGCCCCAGCCTAATGACAATAACCAAAATGCAAGAAGAAAGCTGGCAAAGAAAGCAGGGTATATCCGTGCGATGCGTGCCCGCCAAAAATGCTTTATCTCAGCCCACGTTTCTAGTTTTGGATAGACATAAGCCAAAATAAAACCTGAAAGAACAAAGAAAAAAGAAACACCTTGCTCCAAAAAAAAAAAATCGGTTTTTCTAAGACCAAATAGCCCACTCGCATGATGAATAACAATCATAGCTGCCGCGAAAAATCGCAATGAAGTTAGGGCATCAAGGCGTTGCTTTACTTGCATAATCTACTCTTTAGCTAACCAGTGAAAAGTACCCGTTAGACCCGTTTCAAATGATACCTGTGGCGACCAAGCTAGATGCTTTTGAGCATGAGTAATATCCAGCACATTAGCAGGAACATCAAAGCTACGACCAGCCAAATAGGTACGATTGACAGGGCGATTGAGTAACACTTCAATCGCGGCTAAAATATCATTCAAGCTCTTACCTTGTCCTGAACCTATATTAAACAGCCGTTCTTTACCCGAATAAAACGCCGCTTTTAGCAGCGCATCGACTACATTAGCAATGTAAATATAGTCACGCACAACTGAACCATCGCCCCAAATTTCAATAGGCTGATTATGGATGGCACGATTCATAAATACAGCAACCGCACCTTGTGCAGCATTGGCACGTTGTCGCTCGCCAAACGGATTAGCCAAACGTAAAACGCAGTATTCCATGCCATGCAACACTTCATATAAATGCAAATACTTTTCGATAGCTAGCTTACCGATTCCATAAGAAGAAACGGGATCAGTTGGATGGGTTTCAGAAATAGGAATAACCTGTGGCACTCCATATACCGTACCACCCGAAGAAACAAACACGATTTTTTCCACACCTGCATGACGCGCAGCATCCAAGAACCTCAGTGTACCAACAACATTACTTTCTACGTCATAAACAGGATCATCATTAGACGATTTTGGCAACGTAGTGGAAACAAGATGAAAGACTATTTGAGATCCATCAATCGCTTTTTCAATATCTGCCGTTGAACTAAAATCCCCCTGTATCCATTCGATAGGCTCTTGCTCAGTAAAAACGCGGTAAGGAGGAACTCCCAATCTGTCAAACAATCTGACAGAGTACCCAGCCGATAGCAAAGCATCACACAAATGTGAGCCGATAAATCCCGCCCCGCCTAAAATTAAAAACCGTTTTTTCATTATTGACCTACAGATTTTTGAAATAACCAATATCTTTCTCTTGCCTCTTTGATCTCAGTTTGAAATGGTAGACTAAAGAACCTAATGACTGATTACTTATTTTGTATCAACTTTTCTACATTATTAACAAAACTATTGATGAGAAAATATTTTTCATATACTTTTCGACCTGCTGCACCCATAACAGTCAACTCATTGGGATTTTGTATAATCCAAGCCATTTTCGCTGAAAGTTCTTCTACGCATTTATTAGTAAATATCAGTCCATCTTTCCTATTTTCCAATAATTGAGCGTGACCTATAACAGACGAACACAAACATACTTTAGAAAACATAAGTCCCTGCGTAATCACGATAGGCATCGGATCATCCCATGAGGCTGAGACTAATACATTTGTTTCAGCATAAAATTCCATCAATTTATTTGTGGGCATATTTTCAATACATTCGACCTCAGCTATTAGCGCGGTTTTAGCGAGCACTTTTTTATGAAATTTAACAGATTCGTCAAAGGGAAGCGGTGACCCAATAATACGAAAAATAGCTTTACATCTTAACTCGTTAGGCAACAGTTTAAGAGCATTTAAAAAAATATCTTGTCCTTTACGCGGCTCCACTGAGCCAATAATAGAAAATACAATTTTCCCTGTGGGATGAGGGTGATATGGCAAAGCCGTATCCTCGCAACCGTAAAATAGCAAATGCAATTTATCGGATGGCGAATATTTCGACACAAAAGGAAAACAAAGTGGACTACCCAGCCAAACAGATTCGCAAACTGCAAATAATAAAGGTAAGTCATCTGTTATGTGTGTAACCGCAGTAAACCCTGCAACGGTTTCATGTATCCACCATATCAGATGCTTGGCTATGCCTCTGAAGTAGCGAATAAAGCCAAAAGAAACGAGTGATACTACAATAACCTTTTCAAAACTTGCTATAAAATTGCAAGCATCTAGTGAGTACTCTTTGTATTTAAACAATAAAGGATCAATGATAACAGGAAATCCTTCTTGTTCAAACTCTTCGCGTATTAAGCCGTCTTTAGGAGATATAACGACAGGTCGTATCCCATAAAGGGAAAAAAGAGCGCGAGCCAAATATAAAACAGCGTATGGAGCTCCCGTACGAGAAAAATCATGCGTAACCAATAATATCTTATGCTTAGCTCCTAAATACTGGTGTTCAACTTTTTTATATGGAGTTTCCGCTAGTCTATTTGATAGCGTATTGGATGCGGTTGAGACGAGTTGCGGCTGCTCTGCAATAACATCCATATATTCACGAATTGCAATCACAAATTTTCTACGATTTTCGCGGTTTTTTAAAGACCATAAGGCACTTAGAAGTTTATATGATTTTCTTATCATGTGTTGCGCAAGTGCGGAGTCGATAAAGCTTGCATTAAGAAAAAACTTTTTAACATCTAGGCAGATTGCATATTTACATGATAGGCGGTCTCAAGTTCATTCACATAATCTGAGATTGATTTTGGTGGTTTACAGTTGGCACTCAGTTGTCTCAGCAAATCTGGCGCACTGGCGAGCAAACGTAATTGTTCAGTAAGTTCGTTAATATCGCCAGCGGGAAATACCAATCCATTTTGTTGATGTAGCACAACCTCCGACATTCCTGGAAAATCGGATGCAACAACAGGGCAATGGGCGGCGAAAGCAGAATACACAACAAGTGGCGTATTTTCGTACCACAATGATGGGACAACCAGCGTATCTAATTCGCTTAAAACAGTTGCTATTTTGGTATTTGGAAACGTGCCGCAAAACTCAATGGAGTCTATATTTTTTGCTAATGCTTTTAGTTCAGCAAAATAATCAGGAAATTCATTGGGATTACCGTAAATTTTAAGCTGAAGATTTGGTAAGTTAAGTTGTTTGAATGCCTCAATCAGAATATGACAGCCTTTATGCGGCGATAACGTGCCAATGAAACCAATGGTACGCGCCATACCAACACGTTGTCCGCCATGCTCATCATAGCCAGAAATATCTATACCAAACGGTAATGGTCGAATCAGATCAACGTTGACCCCGTTATGAATCAGCGTTTTTGTCATCAGTTGCGTGGGTGAAAATATAACATTGAGCTTGTTCAGCCGCGCTATAGTAAACGGACGGCGATTAGACATTGCCGCTATTTCAAGTGCCAGTGAGGATTTAGAGGTAAGAAATTTTTTAGTGAGTGTAACCATCACGTCAGCCACGGGGATTGGCATTAGCGGCATATATTTTTTTACCCGCTCCCCTCTAGTGAGTATAGCGACGTGTTTAACACAATTACCACCCGCCTTACTTGGTCCTGCACACATACTGTCATCATTAAGTAATAACTGGCACGTTGGGCAAACTGCCCAAAAATCAGTTGGGGTAAAATAAATTGGAATGTTGCTGGCTGTTGCCACATCAATTAAGCCAATACCCAAGCGACTAAAGTGGAAAAAGTGAATAATATCAGGCTGAATTTCTTCCACTATCTGAGTGAAAAAACGCGATGCCAAATGGTTGTTGTATTCAATTTCCGTGACTACTCGTTGATCTGCCAACGGTTGTACCGCATGGTGATAGCGATAAACAGCAATGCCTTCTATTTCATAGCGATCCAGTCTCATTTCATCCGATAAAACTTGTTGCGCTGGAAACCCTGTAAAAACAAAGACCTCATGACCACGCTGTAACAGCTCTTTCGCCACGCTAAAAGTGAGTACTTCCGTACCCGATTTATACTCTGGAAAAAACTGATGGACTGTCAGTAAAATTTTCATGGTAATTTACACGCCTTTTACTGAATTAGAAACATTTTGAATTTCATCTTGAACTGCTCGATATTTGGCAAAAATACTGAGTAAATTTAAAATCGGAGCTTTAAATAGCATTTGTATTTTTTGAATCAGTCGGTTTTCATTCTGAAAAATATACACCATATCTGCGCCTGACGAATAGAGCCAAGGCCACCACAAACCCTTTATGCTAGGCACCAAATGCAGGCCAAACATAGCATACAGTTTACGGTGGCAGACGTAGGTACGTTTGTATTCGTAGCTTAGCGGTCTATTGTGGGAATGGATGACAGCAGCTTGCGATTCGTAAACAATTCGATAACCGCGCTTAAGCACTCTTTCCGCCCAATCTATATCCTCGCCAAAGTTGACTGCTCCAAAATGCTCTCGTTGCCAAACGGATTTTTTGATGGCGGAACAAACATTGTCGAAGTTACAGAACAAATATTTCTCTATCGGAGATAAAGCGTCATACCAAGCATTGTATGGAATGCAGTCGTATGGAATAAAGCGCGTTTCAGATTGAGTCCGCCCCGTCAACCAGCCATTTAAATTGCGCTTAGTCAGTACATCTGCATCGGGTTGTGGGATTTGCCGTGCATAAACACCTGCAACAGCGGCATTTTCGAGTGAAGATAATAACGCTTGTAGCAAATTAGTGTCATTAGGTATGGCATCTTGTACGATAAGAATAACGTATTCTGAATTGGCTTGCGCTATACCATAGTCTCGTGTTGCACCATGATTAAATTCATGTGGTGCAATTTCAAACACTTTCGCGCCTGCTTGTTTAGCCATTGCAACGGTATCATCTTCAGAGCCAGAATCAACGACAATTAGCTCAACACGATCCCACAATATTTGTGCGGCTAAGGCATTGAGAACTTTACGAAATAAATCGCCGCCATTTTTTGTTGGTATCACAACCGAACAAACAGGACTCTGTACATTATTGGTGATATTTATTGTATTCATAACTAATTAGCATATTCTCCTGTAGGATGGCTATCGCAAGCAAAGTGCATGAGTTTATTCATGAAGCTGTGACCATAATAACTTTGGATTGCGGATGAGCCGTTCTAAAAAGCGTAGCGGTCGAGTGAATAGCCAAGAACGTGACGTACAAATTTCATGGATTGTTGCATCGCGCTCATGGATTGTTGCATCACGCTCATGGATCATTGCATTTTGCTCAGCAATGACAGCAATCTGAGCCTGAATTTGATCACTAAAAACGTGAGCCTGTTCTGCATAAGCCTGAATTTCTTGCCGTTGCGCCTCAATTTGCTCAACACATTCGCGTTGCTGGAAAACCGAAACAACATCAAATTCCCCAGTCAATTTGATCAAATCAGCATAAGAAAAAGCATAAAGCTCGGTTATTTTTTTATGGCGATCTGCATCATTAAGCAATTCAAACAACCAGTTTAGACCGAGTTGCCACGAATTTCTCTGCTCGCATTCATATAAACACGCCATAGCCAACAAAAATTTATTATCACATCCTGCTGGATTTCTATAACGTTCAAGGCTAGGGAATATGGCAACAATATCGTCAAATTCTGTCAGTGCGAGAAAATTTTCTCGTATTATGTTCCATTCGTTACTTGTTCTAATCTCAACATCAAGTCTGGAACCGCTGGTACTAGAATGATCCGAAAATCGGCGATGTTTAGTTAGTTTTTCTTGAATAATATGGATAGGGAATTTTATTAAAACCCGACTCCACATTTCGGCATCACCTGTCTGTGGTAAACCATGACGATATACACCTACATCTTGATAGCACTGTTTTTTAATCAATACACTAGGATGATTGAAACGATTATCACCTACAAATAATCGTTGCAACCATTGCCAACGGGTTTTATTTTCTTGATTAAAGTAATCATTCTCTTTCTCTTCACCATTTTCGTCAATTATTTTCACCCAAGTAAATACAGCCCCCACATCTTGGTTGGCTTCAAGAAAATCAACTTGCTTTTCTAGCTTATCTAATTCCCAAGCGTCGTCAGAATGATGGATAGCAATATATTCACCTTTTGCCACATCTAATATAGTTTTGTTTAGGTTATATACAACTTCGGCTGGCTTTTCACTACGGAATGCTTTGATTCTCGGATCGGAGTATTGATTTATTAAATTCCATGATTCATCAGAAGAGCAATCATCCAAAATAATTAGTTCATAATCAGTGAAAGTCTGATTAAGTATACTTTTAATTGCCTCATGAATATATTTTTCATGATTAAATGATGTGAGGATTACGGATATTTTAGGCATTTTTAGAGAACCTTATTGTAATTATTTAATTAGATTTTTTTTGGAAGCTCTGCATAACCAAAACCTGTTTCTCCAAAGGAGTTTCCATTGTAAAGTATTATTTTTTTGCTACTTTCATTAATGATACTGCAATACTCTATCATTTCACTATCCCAGCTATTTTCAGATAAATAAATACCAGCTTCATCATCTTTTCTATTCCAGTCAATTCCATTTACAGATTCCGCATAGCCAATATAATAGTGTTGTCCTGTATTTTTCCTGTAGTTAATACTACCTCTGGTTGAATACCACATTTTATAAATCCCTTCATCTTTTATAACCCACGGTCTTCCTAGTGCTTCACCGTCAAATTTATATGGAATTGCAGGTTTTTCCATTTTTTTCCAACTAATACCGTCGTTAGATTCAGCATACCTTATTAAATATAAAGGCTCTGTCTTACCCTCGACTTCTTTCCATCCAGTACAAGACACATACCACATTTTAAAAATACTGCCGTCTTTAATTACACAGGGTGCTGTATTAAAAAAAGGTTCATCAACTGATCTATCCAACAATGGACCGTTAGAATATTTTTTGAAAGTACACCCATTATCCTCACTTATAGCCAATCCAATTGATAAACGATAAGAGACAGTAACCTGTGGATTCCATGCAATATAATACATATAGACCAATTCATTAATCCTTATTATAGATGCAGGCATTATTCCACTGTCATCAAATGTCCCTATTTCGCCATGTGCTAATAATGGTTTTTTTTCCAGACATAGAATTTCTTTCTTGGTAAAGTCATAGTCTAAATAATACGGGTAAGTTTTCCCTTTTATATCTCTTGAAGAAAAGTAAATTCTATATCTCTCTTTATCTATAAGTAGTGGGACAGGAATTTGTGCATGGGAGAACATCTTTTCATGTTCTTTATTCGCATTAAATATTAATTCTTTTTTTTGCCATTTCATCAAATCGTTCTCAACTTTTTATATATCATTTACAGTAACTAAAACTTTATTTTTGTACTTGGCACAGCGGACTTAACGGCTGGATTGCCTTTGTACACACCCCATGCCTCAGTATTTTGAAAAATAGCCGTTGCCATTGCCACAAAACTGCCTTCTGCAATTTTTAGCCCATCACGCAAGGTTGAATTCACGCCAAAAAAACTATATGAACCAATTTCACAGTGTCCCGACATGACAACGTGTGAAGTGAATGTGACATGGTCATGGATAACGCTGTGATGTCCAATGTGGTTACCGCTCCATAACACCACGTTATTGCCAATTTTTGTAAAGGGTTGAATGGTATTGTTTTCTAAAATGAAGCAGTTCTCGCCAATTTCATTATGAAATACCGTCGCTTTACTACTGATATAACTAATGCAGTTATAACCCTTAGCCTTGATGGTATGGTAAATAGTTTCTCGGTCACGGTTCATATTTTTAGGTGACATAGGTGCGAAAAACAAATAATCACTAGGTGGGTATAGCTCTTGAACGTCTTCAAATGCTACAACTGGCAAGCCTCGAAATATCGCTTGCTCTGGTAGATAGTCACGATTGACACTAAATGCAACCACTTCATGAGAAGAATCATGCTCAAGGTAATAATGAGCAAGCTCTGAAAAATCTTTTATTCCAAAAATGACTATTTTAGACATGAGTAGGTTCTTTATAAACGTAGACAGTATATTCGTATAAGCCGTAGTCATTACGAATAACGAAATGGCGCGATAACTCTTTAACCAAAAAGGCAATCAGTAGATCAGTTGGCAAATGAAATAAATCATCTCGTTCCCAATCAACGGCTTTAGACATGACATTAAACGCCAAGCCACGGCGAACCTTTGGAAAAACTACTCGCATGACTTGTTTGAAATAATCGAACATTTCTTCAAATGATAGCTCACGTTTTTCGGTAAAAACGCCATTCATAACCACATAATCAAACTCGCCCAATTGTTCAGGTTCAGCAATAACATCTAAGCAAAAGTAATCATTTTGCGGATATTTGCTCTGTGACAATGCACAAAAAGCAGGTGAAGCGTCAAGCCCATAATACGCAAGACTCGCAAAGCGGCTGTGCTGTAAATAAGGATACAAATGCGATGCTCCACAGCCAAAATCCAGCAAGGTCAGCCCCGCTCTGTGTTCGCGTACCAGCTCCAACATGACCGCGTAACGTGTTTCTGCATCTTCTTTATTAGGCCAATCTACGCCTAAGTTGGAATCACCATGCTCAGCTAAACAGGCTTCGTAGTGATCTATAATGGTTTGATGTTTATTATTATTCATACCAAATCCCTTTCAGTGAGTAATTGCCTTACAGCGGCTGGTTCATTGAACATAAGAACATCCAAAATTGATAGCCAAGGGATATGTTCAGTTTTGCCTTGGGAATAGCTAAGCGGGCGTGAACGCAAAAAATAAAGTTGTATGTCTTGCTCTAAGAAACTGGCGCGGTCGTACAAATCTATACCACCGATTGGGTTTATATAGACATCGGCGTGTTCTTGTTGGCAGATATTCAAAATACGTTCCTGCCCTTTCAACTGTGCGTTGTTATAAAAACGCGAGCTACTGACTATTTCTACATCCAGTGATAGATAACACACAATTTCATTAAGACTATTCAGTAAAAATTCATCCAGTCGCATAGCAGGATAATTAATCAGGCTCTCTAATAATTCAGAAACAGCTGTATAACAAGGTGCGTGTTTATAAGACTGCCGAATAGTCCGCACCAACTTATCACGCCAGCTATTGTCGCTCACTAATTCAATGTCGCAAATCAGTTTATTTTGGCTTGCACCACTGAGCGGTATCGTGAAGGTATGTGCTGTGCCATTAACCAATAAACGATTTCGATTCACCCAGCCGCGATTAATGTAATTTACATCATCCAGCACCACAAATTTATTCACCGCCGCCAATAGCTGAAAATAGCCAATATAAGGCAGAAAATAAGGCTGCATGATAGCAATCGTTTCCATGCTAATCCACAATGAGTTTAATAACAGAATCCATCTGTTCAGGTGTTAAATCAGGATAAATGGGCAAGCAAATAACTTCACTCGCTGCTTTACTTGCTACGGGTAGATTCGATTGTGTGGCTGATAGCAAGCCGCGATACATAGGGAAATCACTAATCAATGGGTAAAAATAGCGACGTGTATAAATATTATTATCACGAAATTTTTCAAATAGTTGATCGCGACTTAGGGAATAGTCAGATTGTATAAAAATAGGAAAATAAGCATGATTTTCTACCGTTTCACCGCTATTTGTTAAACAACGAATGCCTTTTACAGTTGCCAATGCGTTGCGATAGTAGCTGTCAATAGTTTTACGTTTTTGCAACGCGGCATCAATACCTTTCAGTTGTAATAAGCCAAAAGCGGCATTAATTTCACTCATTTTACCGTTAATACCAGGAGCCACCACTGTTACTTCATCAACAAAGCCGAAATTTTTTAAATGATCTATGCGTTGCTTAGTTTTTGCATCAGGGCAAACAATCGCGCCACCTTCAAAGGTATTGAATACTTTGGTAGCGTGAAAACTCAATACCGATAAATCACCGTAATTAAGGATACTCGCGTTCTTATGCTGTACACCAAAGGCGTGCGCGGCATCGTAAATCACTTTAAGGTTATAGTTATCAGCAATTTTTTGAATCTGTTCAACTGCACAGGGGTGACCATAGCAATGCACGGGCATAATCGCAGTGGTTTGTGGCGTAATAGCAGCTTCTATTTTATTGGGATCGAGATTCAGCGTGTCTTTATCTACGTCAACAAACACAGGCTTAATGCTATTCCATAGCAATGAATGCGAAGTGGCGACAAACGAATAGGGTGTGGTAATGACTTCACCAGTGATGCGCAGAGCCTGCAAAGCAACCACTAAAGCGAGTGTGCCATTGGTAAATAAAGAGATGTAGTTAACCCCCAAATAATCGCACAATGCCTGCTCTAATTGCTGATGAAAAGAACCGCCATTAGTGAGAATTTTGTTAGCCCATATTTGTTCCAGATAGGGAATAAAATCCGCTAGTTCTGGTAACGTAGGTTGAGTGACATAAATGGGTTTAGCTGATTTCATAATATTGACGTGTTACTTAGTCACAATGTAGAGAATACTTGTTGGTTTTAAACCTAGCGATTGAAACACTAATTTTCCGAAATAATCCTGATCCAATTGAGCAACAGAAAATCCATGTTGTTTTATTTTGTTGACATAATCATCATGTGCATAGAGACGAACATGATCGTCTTGCCCAAATAAACGCCAGCGTTCTGCGGCATCTGTAATTGTTGGGTCTTCCAAGGTTTTTTCTAGTCCTAATACGATAGGAACTACTAAAATACCACGACCACCTTTTTTTAATATACGGTATAACTCGCTAATAGCTGCATCGTCACTGTCAACGTGTTCTAACACATGGCTACAGATAAAAAAATCAAATTGGTCATTGGCAAATGGCATATTGGTGATGTCAACTTGATGATCAGCATCTGTCATCATTAAGTCAGCACTGGCATAGTCAAAAAAATTCAATGCGCGAAGTTGTTTTGATAGGGTAGCTTCAGGTGCGAAATGGATCAATCTCGCACCTTCAAAGAAGGTTTTTTCGGCAATTTGTTGTTTAATCCAGAAAGCATATAAACGCTCTCGATCTGATGCACCGCAACTCTCACAACTGTAAGTGTCTAGCGAAATCATTTCGCCCTTGTCTATGTATGGGTAGTCATAACGCCGTAAATTTTCAAGAAAATAATCAGATAGTGGTAAAAAAATAGTTGGCTTACGGTCACACACTGGGCAATACAACATGGGGGGGGGGTGTGTACCAAAAAAGACACTAAGCCATTTTTTTAACATGATTTTACCTCGATTGCGTTTTCTATAAATACCTCTGTCCAAATTCGATTAACGGGTCTTCGTGAGACACTAAAAACAACCGCATCATCAATAACATCAACAAATATTGCAGATACATTGGGTATTAGTGGTGTGGTTAGTTGCACTTGAATACTGTGATGCCCCTCTCCCAGCGGTAATCGTGTTTTATAAGTGACAATATATCGACCACCCTTAACAACAGGAATAAGCGGTATACCTGCCAATATAGGATCACAACCTAAGATTAGAATTTTTTTATCATTGGCAATATAGTAATTACAGGCTATTTCACCATCAAATGCTGTTTCAAAATAAACTCTTACCAAAACAGTTTGGTCAAATTCGACGTGGTTAATGGGCATCGACTGCTCATTTAGCAATTCGACATAGGTGATTTTCGCCCCGCCATCACCGTAGCGAAAGGAGGCTATCCGTTTTTCAAACGCGCTAGAGAATTTAAAGTCAGACGAATCAATAATATCATCTGAATCAACGATATTTGTATCGTCAGTAGCTAGTGTTACGGCATTTGACTTTTCAGTAGTTATTTTAGGCAATGCGTTATCGCGGTTCATTTCCTCACGCATTACTCTCATGTACTGATCCGATATATCGGCTGCTGTACCTATGTTTTTAAGTTGCCCATGATCTAAATAAATTCCGCGTGAACACAGGCTTTTTAACGCACTTATATCATGACTGACAAATAATACAGTCGCGCCATTATCCTGAATGCGTTTTAATGCCGTCATACATTTTGACTGAAAATTCATATCACCAACGGCCAGTGCTTCATCAACAATCATTACATCAGGGTTTGACAGAATATTGACAGCAAAGGCTAAACGCACAAACATCCCACTAGAATAGGTTTTCACAGCTTGTTCGATAAATTCACCAATGTCAGCAAAAGCAGCTATATCATCGAAGCGTTCTGTCACTTCCTTATGGCTTAGTCCTAAAACGGCAGCATTCATATAAACATTTTCGCGTCCTGTGAATTCGGGATTAAAACCTGAACCCAGTTCCAGTAATGCGGCGACACGTCCATTAATTTCTACCTGTCCATTGCTGGGTGTCAGCGTACCACAGATCAGTTGTAGCAAGGTTGATTTACCTGAACCATTGCGTCCAATGATACCAACGGTTTCGCCTTTTTTAATGTCAAAAGACACATCATTTAATGCCCAAAATTCATGAAAGTATTGTTTGGGCTGCCGACCAACAAGTCTTTGTAGACGCGGGGCGATAAACTGTTTGAGGCGATCGTGCGGATTATTATAGATTTGATAGCACTTGCTTAAGTGGCTGGCACGAATGGCAATATCGGTCATAATTTTTTGCTACTGTTGAGGGACACGGTGACGATTTTCTGATTGCAGACGTTATAAAACATCAGCAAAACCTTTTCTGGTTTTTTGAAACCAAATAAAGCCCAGCCAAGCGATTGCACAGGCTATTAAGGTATAAATGCCGATTCCCAACCAGTCTGGTAAATGCCCCCAAATAAGGACTTCTCTGGCTTGTTCGATGATAAATGTTAAAGGATTTGCCATCATAATAGGGCGATATTTTTCTGGCATGGCCGTAATGGGAAAAAACACGGGGGAAATATACATTAACACCATGGTAAAAATACCGACGGTTTGCCCAACATCACGCAAAAATACCCCTAGTGATGCAAACATCCAAGCAAAACCAAGACTTATGATCACTAAAGGCAACAACACCAGCGGTAAAAAAATAATCGTCCAGTATAAGAAGTGATTGAAGGCAACAAAAGCGATGAGTAGCACCATTAAACTCACTAGACTGTGGAACAATGCTGCCCCTAAACTTACAACAGGCAAAATTTCTAATGGAAAAACGACTCTTTTAACGTAGTTGATATTGCTAGTGATGAGTGTTGGTGCGCGGTTTAGCACTTCGGCAAACACCCCGTGAACAATCATACCGACAAATAGAACTACTGCAAATTGGGTTTTGCTTTCTTCAATGCTTCCTGCACCCGTCCAGCGAGCCTTAAAGACTACCGAAAAAAAGAAAGTATAAACAGCCAACATGAATATTGGATTAAGAAATGACCACATTAAACCCATGACTGATCCTTTATAGCGACCAATTACTTCACGTTTCGTCATCTGTATAATCAATTGACGGTTGTGTAGTAAGCTGCGCAGCAAAGCTATTGGTGAAATAGGTTGTGTTGCGTGAGGGTTCATGAAAATAATTCTGCTTGAGAAAGTGGCAAACCCGCTTGATCTTTAACAGAAAGCCGAGGTTCATTTTGTAAAGACCATTCAATACCAATAGTCGGATCGTTCCAAGCGATACAGCGTTCAAATTCAGGCGCGTAGTAATCGGTTGTTTTATACAAAAAATCAGCAGTCTCTGTTAGCACCAAAAAGCCATGCGCGAAACCAGCGGGTATCCAAAGTTGATGTTGATTGTCTTCAGACAGTTCCATCCCTACTGATTGTCCAAAAGTAGGTGAAGATTGACGAATATCAACGGCAACATCAAAAACCGCACCGCGTACCACGCGCACTAATTTACCTTGTGGCTGTTGAATTTGATAATGTAATCCGCGTAATACATCTTTGCTAGAGCGACTATGATTGTCTTGTACAAAACGCACATCGAGTCCAATGGCTTGATTGAAAGCGTGTTGATTAAAGCTTTCATAGAAGAAACCTCGTGCATCGCCAAATACTTTAGGTTCGAAAAGAACAACATCAGGAATAGCGGTGGGAATTATGTTCATAATGAACTCCGAATATCGTTACAGGCACAGCTAAATAGCGTGTGTATTTTTATATCAATAAGGTCTTTCAAGCTACGGCGGATAATTTCTAGGTTACATTTATGAGTAAGCATACGAAAAATAATGTCCATTTTGTCAGGTGTTGTTAGCCAGTTTAAAGCAAGGTTAGTATTGCTTGTTAACCTAAATATCATCAACTTTGCTAATCAAATTTGTCGCCATTATACTTGGCTTTAGTAAATAGTGCGTTTTTTTGTGAGGAACGTAGTGTTAATAAAATTTTTGGTCAGTGAATAAAATACCCTGAAAATAATCAATTTTTGCTAAACTTGCCATTTTTTGCGATGAAGGACAATGGACTTGCTGTCTCATATAAAAATTGTGTTAGTTGAAACATCACACGCTGGCAACATCGGTGCGGTGGCGAGGGCGATGAAAAACATGACAATAACTAATTTATGTTTGGTCAAGCCTAAACTATTTCCCTGCGCTGAGGCAACAGCAAGAGCATCGGGAGCTGATGATATTTTAGCACGGGCGATAGTGTATCAAAGTTTGTCAGAAGCAGTGGCGGATTGTCAGTTAGTCATTGGTGCAAGTGCGCGAGGTCGAACCATCAGTTGGCCAGAATTAACGCCTAGACAATGCGCTGAAAAAGTGGTGTTGTATGAGCCACACAACAAGGTAGCGATTGTTTTTGGTCGAGAAAATTCGGGCTTAAAAAATCACGAATTAGATTTGTGTCATTTTTTGCTGCGTATTCCTTGCAATAACCAATACAGTTCATTAAATATTGCCGCTGCGGTACAGGTTGTCTGTTATGAATTATTTGTTGCCACAGGCGTGCAAGTAGAAAGTTTGGTCGGTGATAAAGGCGAGCAACCCTTAGCCTCTGCCGAGCAAATGGAGTCTTTTTACCAACATTTACATCAAACACTCATCGATATTGGCTTCATGCACCCCGATAAATCAAAATCCATCATGCGCCGTTTGCGACGCATTTATAACCGTACTTTATTGGATACCAAAGAGCTGGACATTCTTAGAGGTATTTTAAGAATGTCTCAAGATCATAATAAAAGGCATGATGTTTAACTAATTAATGCAAGTAATGCGTACATTAGTTGACTATTACGCTAGGTTAAGTATAGTAGCGATACTTAACATTATTTTTATAAGGTGATTTTTATGCGATTAACATCTAAAGGTCGTTATGCAGTGACGGCAATGCTTGATTTGGCTTTTCATAGCCAATTAAAACCAGTGACCTTAATCGACATAGCCGCTAGGCAAACGATTTCTTTATCGTATTTAGAGCAATTATTTGCTCGTTTGCGTCGTGCCAACTTAGTTAAAGGGGTACGCGGACCTGGGGGCGGCTATAGTCTGTGCAGCAACCCCAGTGATATTAGCATTGCTGATATTGTCGCCGCAGTTGGGGAACGAATTGATGCCACTAAATGTGGTGGTGATGCTAATTGTCAAAAGCATCATGCGTGTTTAACGCACGATTTGTGGATGGAATTAGGTGAGCATATCAAAGTTTATTTGGAGAAAATTACCCTCGCTGATCTTTTAATCAAAAACAACGTGCAGAAAATTGCTGAAATGCAAGATCAAGAAGCGCAGCAAGTCGTTGAAGTTCGTAACTACGCGGAATTAATGAACGAAAGACAATGATCTACCTCGATCACAATGCCACCACCCCGCTAGATGAGCGGGTGTTGGCGGCAATGTTGCCTTTTTTGAACCGCTATTATGGCAATCCTTCCAGCTTATACCGTCATGGAAGATTGGTTCGCAGTGCAATCGATGCGGCGCGTGAACAAGTCGCCGCATTGGTTGGCGTGTCGGCAACACAAATTATTTTTACTAGCGGTGGTACGGAAGCCAATAATCTGGCATTAGCCATAGTGAACCCCGCCGCTAAATTCGCCATTTCTGCTATTGAACACCCATCCATCATACAACCCGCCCTGCATTTAAAAAATCAGGGTCGTGAACTGACTATCATGGATGTGGATAGCACTGGCATCATTACTCAAGATGCAATTAATCAAGTCATTGAACAACACCCGCAGCTGGTTTCAATGATGCTGGCGAATAATGAAACAGGCGTTATTCAAAACATCGCCTGTTATGCCGAGCAGTTAAAAGCCAATAACATCCTAATACATACCGATGCCGTGCAAGCGTTGGGTAAAATCCCCGTGCAGTTTGACGCGTTAAATATCGATTTAATGAGCCTATCCAGTCATAAAATTTATGGAGCAAAAGGCTGTGGCGCGTTGGTTGTGGGTAGCGGTATTGTGATAAATCCACTCATATACGGTGGTGGACAAGAACAAAATCGTCGTTCTGGAACGGAAAATGTCGCCGCTATTGTTGCTTTTGGCACAGCTGCTGAATTGGCTAAAAACGAACTAACACAACGCGGTAAACACCTGTTATCACTTAGGATTTTGCTAGAACAACACTTAGCCAGTATTCCCAAACTCACTATTTTTGCCGAAGCCACACTCAGATTACCCAACACAGTATTATTTGGTATTGAAGGTATCGATGGTGAAATGTTAGTAATGCAGTTAGATCAAAAAGGCATTGCAGTTGCCAGTGGTTCAGCCTGTGCCAGTGGTGGCAACGCGCCTAGTCATGTGTTATTGGCAATGGGTATTGAGCCTGAACAAGCGAAAACAGCGGTGCGAGTTAGCTTAGGTGTGACCAATACCCCCGCCGAAATTCTTGAATTTGTTAAGCGATTAACCGCTATCGTAAGCGTGTAGCCGTAAATTCGGATGTATAAAATGTTATTTCGGTAGGGATAACAGAGGAGTACACACGCTGTTTAAATCGGCTTGGGCTGGGGTATTTCTCTTTTCAACAAGGCAATGATTTCTCTTAAATTGTCATTTTCCCTGTCTTTCATAGCAAGCTCTTTGTCTTTTAATTCGTTAATCAACAACTGTTCTTTTAATTCAGCATTTGATGAACTAATGCAAATTTTACTTTTAGGCGATTTTCTATTTTCTTGATTAGAAAAGTTGATAGTTAAATTTCCTTTCTCGCTCAAATCAATTAAATCTGATAATGGCATTTCGAGGATTTCAGCAATTTTTTGTAACTTTGATAATCTAGGGTCATTGTCGCCTCGTTCAAAATCACCGTAAGCCGTTGGTGAAATGCCTAATTTTTCAGCAACCTGCTCCTGAGTTAATCCTTTTGTTTCTCGAATTAACCTAATTTTTTCATTTACCGACATAATATCGCCTTTACCGATGAAGTATCTGATTTGCTTGATTGTAGCAGACTTTGAGAGGTTTAGAATGTCGGGGTTGTAATTGATAATGAGGATGAAATATGACGTTCAAAATAAATGATACCGTAACTTTAGAAATGGTAGTTTCAGGTATAAGTTCAGACGGAACAACGATAACGACTAAATGGACTGAAGAAGGTATGGAAAAAACAGTAAACTTTTCAAAAAATGTCCTGAAGATAAAACCGCAAAAATCAGCAACTGAAATGTTAGAGCTGGCTGGAAAACTAAACCGCAGCTAGGTAATTGAAAGTAGTCAGTAGATATAAGAGTGGGTAAGCGTATTTTTGCTTGCCTACCGATTATGCTAATTCAGTTTTGCACATCATCACGTTTTGTCGGAAATATTCACTCTGCGCTATCCCTTGGGTGAGCTTATTCCGAATTATTTACTATTTAAGGTCATAATTTATGCAACAAGTAATCGTTTTATCCGAGCTATTGAGAGTAGCAAAGGTTTCTGAATTAACAATTGATTCTCTCCCAAAAATATTACAAGCAATAACCGATAATAAAATCAAATTGAATGGTCAAGCTCTTGATGCAGTGACATCATTATTAAAGTCAGCACCTTCTGCTGTAACAGCGGCATACGATACCATTCAAAATGCGACACAAAAAGCTAACAGTCACAACGATAAATTATCGTTAGAATACATAAAAGAACTTCTTAGTGTATTTAAGTCATCTGGTGTAACTGATAAACGGATAGCCAAGTTATTAAAACAAATAGAAGACCATGAACACGAAATACGATTAGTACGAACTAAAGGCAATTATTCATTCGGGAAAATGGCTTTAGGTATAGTGGGATTTATCGCCGCGATTGTTGTACACAATAAAACCCAAAAAAGAAATTTTTGGGAAAAGTAATGCGGTGGTGAATCCGACTTTTTACGCCTTAATAAACAAGGATAAAAGCTATGAATGATGAATCAAATGAAAATGAGCAGAACATGGAAAAATCAACAGACATAGATGATAATAAAATTATGATTGGCGTTTTTATTGTCGGTGTATTGATGGTTATTTGGGGAGCTGATATGCCGTCTAAGCCAAGTTCTGATGATGGTTGGTTTCTTTATTTTGTACAATCATTTGCACAAAAATTATGGATATATTTTTGGATATTTTGGAATCGTTACCTTGGTATCATTTTGGTGCTTTTCTCCCTAGACAGAATATTTTTAAAAGGCTGGATATTGGAGAATATAAACATTATTTGGAGTAAATTCTCGAAGCCTAAAATTGAGGAGGCGGAATAACTCGTAAGATTAAAAGAGCTTGCGAAAACTCTCACACCAACCAACAAAACCGCCTCTAGTCAAAAACAAAGGCGGTTTTTTTATTGCCTGTCAATTTTAGGATTTACCTCGCAGTAACTTATACGTTACTATTTACCCATGAAAATAACAGAATACATTAGAGAGAACGGCTCGAATCCCTATCAAAAATGGTTCAACTCGTTAGATGCAATTGCCGCTGCAAAAATTGCTATTGCTAAAGTAAGACTCGAATTGGGCAATACGTCTAACATTAAATGGTTTGATGGCATTGGTGAATGTCGTATTGATTGGGGTGCAGGCTATCGAATATATTTAGCTCAAGACGGACGGCAACTGATTATTCTGTTCGGCGGTGGCACGAAAAAAAGCCAGCAAAAAGACATTGATAACGCAAAAAGGCTTTTCGCTGAATACAAATCACGCAAAAAAATAGGCAAGATATGACTATCACTCAAGACTATAAAAACACCCTAACCGAGCGTGTAGCAAACGACCCCGCTTTTGCTAAGGCTTTATTGGATGAGGCGATTTCTTTGTTTTTAAACGGTGAGCCAGATGTTGCCCGCTTAGTGTTACGCGATTTAGTCAATGCCACGATAGGCTTTGAAACCTTGGCACAGGCAGTCAAAAAACCCAGTAAGAGCTTGCACCGTATGCTATCGGCTAAAGGCAATCCGACAATGGATAATTTAACTAAAATACTGGGAATCCTTAAAACTCAGTTAAATGTGACCATCAATGTTGATAGTACATTTTGCACACCTAAAATTTAAGGATACAACTCGTAAGATGGGTAGAGCTTGCGAAACCCATCACAACAACCGCCTCCAGTCAAAACTAAAGGCAGTTTTGATTTATAGCACGATAGGCTGATTTAGCTTTTGATAGCGCGTTAAATCCTCCGCCGTATCTACATCCCATTGCATTGCTACCTCATGATAAATAATGCCAAATTGCTGACAACGAGTGCGGGTTTCTACCATCACTTGCGCACTACCCCAAGGTATATTAGTGAATAGTTCAGGTTGTGGGCGATTCAATCCTATCAGTACATAACCGCCATCTTCTGCGGGGGCAAATACGGCAGTCGTTTTCTCATTTAACACGCTAATGGCAGACACTAGCTCTTGAAAAGTCAATGATGGGCAGTCACAACCAATTAACACAGCTCGTTTGTAAAACTTGAGTGCCGTACACAGCGCGTGATTCATGCGCTCGCCTAAGTCATTGCCTTGTTGTTGCCAGCGGGTTAGGTTGTAATCGTGTTCGGCTTGGCTAAAAAAAGTATGGTCGATTGACGGCGTACACCATAGTTGTACGCGGCATAGCGGTTGTTGAGTTGCTCGTTGTAAGGTACTTAGACTCAGTTCACTATGTAACTGCATCGCTTGTTCAGCAGTCAATGTTGGGATTAAACGAGTTTTTACTTGTCCTGCAATGGGAGCTTTGCAAAAAATCAACAGCACTGCATCAGGATATAAATAGTCCATTACAAACGGCGCAGAGTTTTAAACGGCAATAACAATAGTGCAATAAAACTCAAGGCGTGCGGCTCACGGTAAGGTTTTAAACCAATATCCATCGTCGCTTGTGGCTGTTTGGGTTCAGCTGTGTAGGTTCGACACCACCGATCCCAGCAAGACAAGCAAAAGCCATAATTGCTGTTAAATTCACTAGGTTCAGTGGAATGGTGTATGCGGTGCATATCGGGCGTGACTAACACCGTGCGAATGATTTTATCCAGCGCGGTAGGAAAATTGACATTAGCGTGATTAAAGGTTGCCGCGCCATTGAGTATAATTTCAAAGATAAACACTGCTGTTGGATTCGCGCCAAGCAAATAAATACATAGCACTTTATACAACAGAGAAATAATGATTTCCAGCGGATGAAAACGCACAGCGGTACTGGCATCAAAAGCCACATCCGTATGATGCACTTGATGTAACCTCCATAACCATGCCCAACGATGGGCGATAATGTGTTGGCAATAAATGGCAAAATCCAAAAATAACAAGGTGGCTATAATTGCCAACCATGACGGCAAGGCGACTAGATTTAATAAACCGATTCCATGAGTAGCCGCATAAAGCGCACTAAGATAAGCTAAGCCGCCAACGGTAACGCGCACTATGAACATATTAAATGCCGCTAAACCTAAATTAATTGTCCAACGGTGTTTACGGTCAGGTGGCTGATTTCTACGCGGGCTAAGTATTTCCCAACTAATCATCAAAGCAAAAATACCCAGCGCGACGCTTAAGCGAATTAACGTTTCCATAACAAACCTGTGCGATAAAGTTCAGCCAAATAAAGAGGGTCTGCACCCAGCCAGTATCTTAACCGTAAACTCCACATCAATAATATCGTTTTATAAATGCCGTATTGTTGCCAGCGTCGCGCTGAGCTTTTGACTTTGGCAGTTAAACACACGGGCGAGCTGATTTTTTTTAATGCACGGCTTAAAGCAATGTCTTCCATCAAGCTGATGTCAGGATACCCGCCGACAGCATTAAAAGTTGCTCGGCTGACAAATAATACTTGGTCGCCTGTCACAATGCCCGTTAAACGTGAACGCCAGTTCATCATAAGGGCAATGATTGTAAACATGACAGATTCACCGCGTAGTCGAATGTCAAAGCGTCCCCAAACTTGCTCGATGCTGATAACTTGCTCAATCAGCGATAAAGCTTGCTCAGGCAGTTCAGTATCAGCGTGTAGAAATACTAAAATATCGCCTGTCGCTTGTTTCGCACCCTGATTCATTTGTCTGGCGCGTCCTTGTTCAGAGCTTAAGATTTTATCCGCGTAAGCTGCGGCTAATTCGATGGTGTTATCATGACTACCGCCATCGACTACAATAATTTCAGCATGACCACGCAACGGTTGCAAGGCAAGCAAGCAGTGTTGAATACTGGCGGCTTCATTAAGAACAGGGATGATAATGGAAAATGGGGTTCGTTTCACGTTCTCGCTGTCCACAGTTAAGGAAATAGTCTAATAAAAGCTGGATATTCATATATGATTGCATATTTAACGACCTATTGCTCCAGCTTGAAGCCTATGAAACTGTCGATATTACTACTATTTATTGCTCTCAGTGGTTGTATGCCCGCGCTTCATCCGATGGGGGAAAAAAAGCAAGCGGCTAAAATCAGCGAGTCGGTTTTTATTACCGAAGACGGCGCGAGCTTGCCGCTACGTCATTGGCTACCCAAAACAGAGGTAAATGCGGTACTTATAGCACTACACGGTTTTAATGATTATAGCTTTTTCTTTGCTACGCCCGCCGAGTATTTGAGTCACTTAGGAATTGCTTGTTTTGCCTATGATCAACGCGGTTTTGGTTCATCTCCTAATCGTGGTTTGTGGGCAGGTCAAGAAACCTATATCGATGATTTGCAAGTGTTGACGCGCTTGTTAAAGCAACGTTATCCTAAAATACCTGTGTATTTACTCGGTGAAAGTATGGGGGGGGCGGTGATTATTAGTGCGATGGGGCAAGCGACTATGCCGCCTGTTGATGGTATTATTCTTGCTGCACCTGCATTGTGGGCAAGAGAGACTATGCCGTGGTATCAAACCAGCTTGTTATGGGTAGCTGCTCACAGCGTACCTTGGATGGTGCTGACGGGTGAAGGCGTGGTAAAAGTCACGCCGTCGGATAATATCAAAATGCTTCGTGCTTTATGGCATGATCCTTGGGTGATTAAGGGGGCGCGAGTGGAAGCGATTTATGGGCTAACGGATTTGATGGATAGTGCATTTGATAATGCCCGCTCGCTACATGAAAATACCTTAATGCTGTATGGCGAAAAAGATGACATTATTCCTAAAGAGCCGACTTACGCCTTTTTACAAACCTTTCTCTCTACCGATAAAACCAATAAAACCGTAGCGATTTATCCAAACGGTCATCATTTACTATTACGCGATTTGAAGGCAGAAACTACATGGCAAGACATTGCCGCGTGGATTGGTCATCAATCTGACCAGCTACCATCGGGTGCGGATAAGCACGCTAATGAAATTTTGACCAAACTTAAGCATGATACTGACAATACAATAGATTGACTGTGAGGGAGTAGTCATAGAAAATAGCCAATTCAGATTTGCAATAAATACGCCAAGCACAACATGGACAATAGCGATTCCTCTCAAAACAATTTAGTCACCGTTCGTAACTTAACCTTTGCTCGCGGTAACAATAAAATATTTGATGATATTTCTCTGGATTTTCAGCGCGGCAAAATCACCGCCATCATGGGACCCAGTGGCACGGGTAAAACCACGCTACTAAAACTTATCGGTGGGCAGTTATTTCCTGAACAAGGCACAATCACGGTTGACGGTCAAAATGTACACCGTTTGCGCCGTGCAGAATTATATGAACTGCGTAAACGTATGGGTATGTTATTTCAAAGTGGCGCGTTACTCACTGACATGAACGTCTATGATAATGTTGCGTTTCCCTTGCGTGAACATACCCATTTAACGGAATCCATGATTCGCTCTTTGGTATTAATGAAATTACAAGCGGTCGGTTTAAGAGGCGCGAGTCAATTAATGCCGAATGAATTATCTGGCGGTATGGCAAGACGAGTAGCAATGGCAAGAGCGATTGCTTTAGACCCAACCATGATTTTGTACGATGAACCATTTACAGGACAAGACCCAATTTCAATGGGTGTGCTGGTATTGCTCATCAAAGCCTTAAATGAAGCCTTAGGTTTGACCAGCATTATCGTCTCCCATGATGTGCAAGAAACCGCCCAAATTGCCGATTACATTTATGTGATTTCCAACGGCAAAGTAGTCGATCACGGCACGCCCGAACAAATTGATAACTCACCCTCAGAATGGGTACAACAATTTATGAAAGGCGCGGCAGATGGCCCCGTACATTTTCATTATCCTGCCAAAGATTATATCGATGATTTATTATCTACTGGCAAAAGATATTAAGGTGCTTCGTAGGTTGGGTTAGCGATAGCGTAACCCAACATTGACCTTCGAGCTGCTGGGTTACGGCTACCGCTAATCCAACCTACGAATTAATCATTTCGTCTATTCACGATAATACTATGACTGAACAAACAAACGCCCATTTTTTAACCGATATTGAAATTAAGCAGTTTAAATGCTTTACCGATTTTAAAGCATCTGGATTTAAACGGGTTAATTTAATTGGCGGTAAGAATAATGTTGGTAAGACGGCGTTTATGGAGGCTTGTTTTGTTAATGTTCACTCTGTTAATGTTAATGCAATGGCAACTGTTATTCATAGCATTAAGTTTATGCGTGAAAATATAAATATTCTTTTCAAAGGATCTGATAGCATTAAAATATTAGACTCGATAAAAAAATACTCCAGTAAATCAAATTTAAGAGAAATAGATTTTTCTATCACAGAAAAAGACGCAATAAAAGAATATTTTTTTTTAATTAATAAAGAATCGGTGGCTATTAATGCAAAAGAATTTAGCTTAATTTTTGAGCATATTTATAATATAAAATTCATAGATAATTTTGGTTGGTCTGACGATCAGTTAATTGGTAATTTTAAAGCAATTCAAAAACAAGACCAAGAAAGTAAATTAAACGATTTAGTAAAAGAATTTGACAATAATATAGAAAATTTCAAAGTCATCGGTGATAAACCCCAATGTAAAACCAACGGCGAATACCGTGATATAACCGAATTCGGCGATGGTTTAAAACATTATATTTCCATTGTCTGCGCCCTTTATGCCTGCGAAAACGGCTATCTTTTTATTGATGAAATAGACAACGGCATTTATTACGACCGCCTTGATAGATTATGGGAAATTATCTTAACTCTTTCTAAACAAACTAACTGCCAAGTATTTGCCACCACCCATTCTAAAGAAATGCTGGAATCATTTGCACGAGTGGCTAAAAAACTAAATGAACAGGATATTTCCTACACACTGTTAGTTAAAGATAAACAGCAGGAAATTAAAACTATTTCGCTTGGCTATAAAGGGCTTTTAGAGAGTACAGAACAAGACGTTGAGATAAGATAATGAAATCCATTGTTATTTTACATGAAGGCAACGAAAAAAATACTCACGATAATAAATTAATTCGCCTTCTCATGGAAGATTTGCAATTAGATATTAAAGCGGTAAGTTTTTTTGGAATGGGAACAAAGAGTAATTTTTTTAAAGCTGAAAATTATCCTGAGTTTTTAAAAGAGGGCGTTAATAAAACAATCGAAAAAATTTTATTGATTGTTGATGCTGATGATATTAAAAATGATGCACTCTATGGTGGATATGAAAATACCGAAAACGCTTTAAATGAAATTATTGCGCAATTAAATTTCCAAGAGGTAAGTAGCATTTATATTATGTGCGACCCAATGATAAAAACTGGTTATTTAGAGTCGTTTATTTTATCCACTATTCCAGCACAACAAAAAACGTGTATTGAACGATTTTTAGAATGCTCACAATTCAAATCCAAAGAAAATCATAAAGCGATTTTGAATCAAATTTACAATATGGCATATCCTAATGCCCCTTATGATTTTAAACATCCGCATTTTGGTGAACTAAAGACCAAATTAACCCAACTCTTTATTGAGTCAAACTAAAATATGATGCAATTTTTTCAAAACCTAGGTGCAGACACCCGCACCAGTTTTACCAAACTCGGCCGCAGTACTTATTTTTTATTAAGCACGTTGGCAGGTATTGTCAGTATATTACCTAGACCACGCTTATTAATGAATCAACTTTACTCTGTTGGGGTATTGTCATTTTTAATTATCACCATTTCAGGTTTATTTGTCGGCATGGTATTGGGTTTACAGGGCTTTTATATTCTGTCTGATTTTGGTGCAGAAGAAAGTTTAGGCGTTATGGTGTCCGCCTCATTGGTTCGAGAACTAGGTCCAGTGGTCACTGCCTTATTATTTGCAGGCAGAGCGGGTTCTGCGTTAACCGCAGAAATTGGGTTAATGAAAGCCACTGAACAATTGTCAGGCATGGAAATGATGGCAGTTGATCCGATA
>JBAXNR010000049.1:0-29212 GCA_037133675.1 Methylococcales bacterium | reverse complement strand
CTTTTGAAAAAATGGGCGTGAAATACGATTATTTTAAACTGCGTGGCGGTCAATTAACGGATGTTGATAAGGGTCGTTTTAATGTCACTAAAGACGAAAAAGACCTACATTTTTTTAAGGTTCCAGTATTGCGCAATATTGAACTAACATTTCCATACTTTCACGATGGCTCAGCCGCTAATTTAGCAGATGCAGTACGAGTTATGGGTAAAGTTCAGCAAAACAAAAGCTTCACTGATTTGGAAATAAACGACTTGGTTGCTTTCTTAAAAACGTTGACAGTTGAATACAAAGGCAAATTGATTACGCAGTTAAATAATGACGATGTCAAATGACTTTATAAGCCTAATTTAAGTGTTTCAACCAGCACTAAGTCAGTATTGATATGTCGGTTAAAATAAATGCTACAAACACGAGATTTCTAATATAGCATCCGATAAAGTAACTTAGTGCTAGGTTGAGAACATTCAAAACCAAGGGAGGCAGGTTTTTAGGTGACGGAAAACAGGTGTTTTCCGCCTCAACATCGCATTGTATATTCGCAGTGATGTCATTCCCGTCAAACTCGTGGTAGCTACCGCGCTTATGGCGATTTCTCGAAAAATTTTGTTTTCGATTACAAACACATCGATGTTAACTATGTCAGTGCTTCGGCATTAGTCGTAGTAGCATTAGGTCTTACTTATTGGTTAATACAAAAACATGACTAAGTTAAAAATTCCTGTTGGTATCAGCAGCTGCTTACTGGGCGATAACGTTCGTTTTGACGGCGGACATAAGCGTGATGCTTATATTGTCGGTACGTTATCGCACTATTTTGATTTTCGTTTATTTTGTCCTGAAATGGCGATTGGCTTAGGAACACCGCGCCCGACTATGCACCTTATCAAGAAAGACAACGCGGTACGTTGCGTGGTGATTAAAAATCCTGACCATGATGTCACCGACAGCTTGAAAGACTATGCTGAGCAACAAAATCACAGCGATTTATGCGGCTATATCATCAAAAAAGACTCACCCAGTTGCGGAATGGAGCGGGTTAAAGTATTCGCGGGCGAGATACCACATCGTAATGGCGTGGGCATTTATGCAGAGGTAATGATGCGTAATTATCCGCTACTGCCTGTTGAAGAAGAAGGGCGTTTAGGCGATGCAGGTTTGCGAGAGAATTTTATTCAGCGAGTTTATGTGCTGTATCGCTGGAAACAGCTACTAGCCGAAGGCTTGAGTCCACAATCATTGACCCATTTTCATGCGCGGCATAAATTAATCATCATGAGCCACGGCGATTATCAGCCACTCGGTCAGTTATTAGCCAGCGCAACCAAAGCGAATGTTACCGAAATTGCCGCACAGTATATTTTGCAATTAATGACTTTATTAAAAGTCGTGGTCAAGCGTAAAAGTCACGTTAATGTATTGCAACATATTCAAGGCTATTTAAAAAAAGAACTCAGCGCGGACAACAAAGCCGAATTATGTGAACTCATTGAACGCTACCGCAACGGTGAAATCCCCTTAATCGTCCCGCTCACTTTATTAAAGCATCACTTCCGCCAAAGCCCCGATGCCTATATTGAAGACTCTTATTATATGTCGCCGTATCCGCAGGAATTACAGCTCATTAATCAGTTATGAATCAAAAATTCAGGAGTCCAATAGCTTCAGCTATTGGTGAGAAAACAGCTAAAGCTGTTTTACTCCTGAGTACCGTAGGTTGGATTGCCGCTTTTTGGCAACCCAACATTTACCGATGCAACTTAGGATTTTAAATGATTGCACCATCTCAACTGAAAACAACCGCCTCACCGCCAAAAGTAACCTGCTTTCATGATGGCGAATGCCCTCTCTGTAATATTGAAATCAACATGATGAAAAAACTCGATAAAGCGGGCAATATTCATTGGGTGGATATTAGTCAGGACAAAGCGGCATTGGAAAAAGCGGGCTTAACTTACAAACAGACAATGGATCGGCTGCACGTCATCGACGAAAATCAGCAACTGCAATCAGGTGTACTGGGTTTTTTACAAGTCTGGAAGCAACTGCCTTATTATCGCCGCATCGCCCCCATTATCGAAAACGTACCCTTACTATTACCGTTAATGGAATGTTGCTATCGTATTTTCGCTCGCTATCGATTACCGCTTACTGGCAAAAAACAAATCAAAGAATAGCCATCATGAATCAAATAAACCCCAATAAACTACTGTTATCAAAATGGACGGCAGTTAAACCGAAACAAAAAGAACGCCACTTTATAGTAACCAAACTGATCCGTGCAGAAAATGAAGAGATTATCGCTTGCGAGTTGGAAGCAGTGATTAATAACAATATCTACCAAATGGATTGGCAGACTCTCAAAGATTCATCCTGTTGGCTGATAGGTTGGCACTGAGACAATTTCTTTACTGTAATCAAAAAACTAAACCCTATTTAAACCACACTCAATTAAAAACGATGGGCAAAAAAGCGTTGCTCACCCCATCTTATATGACTTCGGCGGTGGGGAGATCGTGTTCAGTTATTTTCGTACGCGAAGAGCAGCACGATTAGAACTGATTATTTATCGCTGGGTTGAAGCTGCGTTTTTGCTAGCGCGTGAGATGGATAATTAGATTGAGGTTTTATGTGCGATAACAATAAGCTGCCGCAGGATAGGTGAAACGACGTGAAAACCATCGCATAATAAGATTAATGGTAGGTGTATAGATTGACCATCAATTGGAACTTAACAAGCAGGTATTTAGGATGATAAAGAGAATTAGGGTTAGAAATTTCAAATCTTTAGCGGATTTTGATTTTAATAACCTGAGTAAATTTAATTGCTTAATTGGTATGAACGGTGCTGGAAAAAGTACCGTTTTGCAAGTTATAGACTTCATTGCTCAACTGATGGAAGGAAATGTTGATGAATGGCTGGCACGGCGGGATTGGACTGCTCATGAGTTAAATTGCAAGTTGCAATCAAAAAGTAATATTGAGCTATTTGTTCAATATCAAACAAGTAATGACCGTAAAATAATCTGGCAATGTGCATTTAATCGACATGAATTTCTGTGTTCATTGGAGGTAATTCATATAGACGGAGTTGAACAACTCAGAGTTAGTCGCAAGCAATATCGGATAGGTGAAAAAGGTTACACTGACATTGCTTTTAAATATCAAGGCTCGATTCTTTCTCAACTTCGCGATTCCGAATTGCCAGCCTCAATTTTAGAGTTTCGTAACAACATTCGCCAAATTAGATCATTGGAATTACTATCTCCAAATTTGTTACGAAAACGAGCGCGAAAAGCAGACACAGATATTGGAGCAGGTGGTGAGAAACTATCCGCTTTTTTACATGAAATCAAAGGCGAAAATCGTGATTTGTTAATAGAGCTATTGAAAACTTTTTACCCAAACCTAATAGACTATAAGGTTTCTAGTCAGAAAGGCTGGAAAAAACTTACCATTATTGAACAATTTGGCGAGCAAAAACTGGAAACCGAAGCTCGTCACATTAACGATGGTTTATTAAGAATCTTAGCTATTCTGGCACAGTCATCTTCCAATCATTCGTTTATACTTTTAGATGAAATTGAAAATGGCATTAACCCTGAAATTATTGAAAAGTTAGTCGATACGCTGGTCAATTCAAAACTGCAAATTCTAGTCACAACCCATAGTCCAATGATTTTAAATTATCTGGAAGATGAGGTTGCCTGTGATTCTGTTCAGTTTATCTATAAAAACGATAAAGGCGAAACTAAAGCGCGACCTTTTTTTAGTATTCCTAGAATTGGGGAAAAACTTAATTATATGGGTGCTGGCGAGGCTTTTGTCGATACCGATTTAATTGCGTTGACTCAAGAGTGTGTCACTTTGGATGAACTAGAACAAAAGAAGAATGTTTTATGATTGTCATTCTAAGCGGAGAAGGTAAATCTGATTTAGGTCAATGTAAAAATGCGCAAGGTATTTGTTCTGGTGATGATTATCAACTTGGACCTATGGCTGTATTGGTAGACCAAATGCTCGAACAACGATTAGGTTATTCATTGAGAATAATACCTGAGGCGTTTCAATATATTAGTGAATCAGCTTTGGAAGACCGTGAAGAACAGCGAAAAAATGAAAATCGAAAAGTATCCTTAGTCGGTAAAAAACGTGAACAAGAGACAGGATACTTCTATACGAACGCATGGATGATAGGGGAAACTGCACTTGAAAAGGAAGTATCATGCGGTGATAAAGTGGTAGCTATCCTATTTCACGATTGTGATGGTTCTCGTTCTGCTAAATCAGGACTTTGGGATTCAAAATGGAAATCTATGATTGATGGTTTCAAGAGAGCGAGATTTAGCAGAGGAGTTCCAATGTTACCAAAACCGAAATCAGAGGCTTGGCTAATTTGTGCAGCAAAAAAACAGCCCTACCAACACTGTAGTGAGCTTGAAGATTTGTCTGGAAACGATGATTCTCCCAAGTCTGCAAAAAGTCAGTTAGATACCATATTCGGCAAACACAAGTCTGCAACCGCGTTATGCGAATGGTTAGAAGAAAATCCTTTTGATATTACCCGCGCCTCCGCTATGCCTAGTTTTAATGCGTTTAAGGAACAATTGAATAATGTTCTGAATGAAGTTTGTAGTACCTAAATTACACCATGCCATCACCTAAGCATCATCAAAAACTCAGTGGCAATGGAGGACGAAAACTTTATTGCCATGCAGGTAGCCTTACCTCTGCATACAATCGCAACACATTAAGAGAACAAAATCATGTTAGCTAAACAAGTTAAACCGCTACTTAGCGAAGACGATTATCTGGAAATGGAGAAGGTTAGCAAAATCCGTCATGAATATGTTGAAGGCACTATCTATGCAATGGCAGGTGGTTCAAGGTCGCATAATAAAATAGCCATGAATATAGGTTCTGCGTTGCATCAATACGTTAAAGGCACAGCGTGTGATGTGTATATGAGTGACGTAAAACTCAAAATTGCTCACCGTCGTAGTTATTATTACCCTGATTTAATGCTGGGTTGCAATCGTGAAGAAACCAACGAGTATTTTTTAACGCAGCCGTGTTTAATCATTGAAATATTATCAAAATCCACTGCCACTATCGATAGACGAGAAAAGTTAATCGCTTATCAAAGTATTCCCAGTGTGCGTGAATACTGCCTGATTGCGCAAAATACTTATCGCGTTGAACGATACCACCGCCTTAATGAAACGGAACTATGGCACACACCGTATATGAAAAAGGCGATAGTGTGCAGTTTTCCTGTGTTGATTATTCACTGAGTATGGCTGACATTTATGCGGGTGTTTTAAACGAGTAATTAAAAACTATCTTTCAATCGCCGTAATTTGGCAAACAGTTCAACAGGGGCAATACCTTTAAACTTGGCTTGTAATGTTGAACTGAGGTCTCTTAAAAAAGGGTTGGTGGCAAGTTCTTCGCCGATGGTGGAGGGTACGGTTGGCAAACCGTTTGCGCGTAATTTATTGATATGAATCATTTTTTCTTGCAAAGCGATGTTATCGGGTTCAACCGTTAAGGCAAAGCGACCATTAGCCTGAGTGTATTCGTGGGCGCAATACACGCGGGTTTTTGAGGGCAGGGCTTTTAATTTTTGTAGTGATTGCCATAGCTCGGCGGCACTGCCTTCAAACAAGCGTCCACAGCCCATGACAAACAGGGTGTCACCACAAAATAGCGCGTTATCTTCAGCAAAATAATAGACGATATGCCCGTTGGTATGCCCTGCTGTTGCTATTACTTGGGCAGAATGCGTGCCTAGGTTAATGACATCGTGTTCTTTTACACCTCGGTCAAGATTGGGAATTCGGTGTTTATCAAATTCTGAGGCAATAATTTGGCAGCCTGTTTGTCGCTTTAATTCCACATTACCACCGACATGATCGCTGTGATGATGGGTGTTGAGGATGTAGGTGAGTTGCCAGCCTTTTTGCTTTAACACGGCTAACACTGGTTCAGCGACTGCGGGATCTACCACGGCGGTTTCGCCTGAGTCGGAATCGTGTAGCAGATAGATGTAGTTGTCAGTTAAGACCGGAATTTGAATAATGTCTAACATGGTTGTGTGCTTTGATTGGCGAAAAAATGTTTGGTTACCGCAGCATCTTGTTCGATTTGTGCTTGTAGCTGGGCGATGGAGCTAAACTGCATTTCATCACGAATTTTTTGTTTGAAATGCACTTCGATGTATCGCCCGTAAATGTCTTGATTAAAATCAAATAGATTAGTTTCTAACACTAATTGGGAGCTACCGTCAACGGTTGGGCGCGTGCCGACATTGGCTACACCTGTTAATTCAAACCCATCAATGCCTGTGATGGTGACAGCAAACACGCCACTAATGGGGGTGTTTTTTCTAAACATTTTGATATTGGCGGTTGGATAACCTAGCGTTCTTCCGCGTTTATCTCCATGCGTTACTCGCCCACAGATTGAATAACTATGTCCTAACCAACATTCGGCTTGTGCTACGTTACCCGCACATAAGGCATCTCTGATAATGGTGCTACTGACGCGCCGCCCTTCGACATAACAAGACACTGTGCCTTCAACGCTAAAGCCGTGCTGTTCGCCTTTTTCTTTTAATAAGGCGAAGTTACCACGCCGCGCTTTGCCAAAATGAAAATCATCGCCGATAACCAGATGTTTAACATTTAGTTTGTTGACTAGAATATCGTCAACAAACTGTTCGGCATCACAGTTGGCAAAATAGCGATTAAATTGCATAATCAATAAATTATCGACAGGTAGTTGGGTAAATTGAATTACTTTTTCACGCAAGCGCATTAATCTGGGTGGAGAATTACTCGCTAAAAAATATTCTAAAGGTTGCGGCTCAAAGGTCATAGCGACGACAGGCAAATTGAGGGTTTTGCCACGTTCTGCCAGTTTTTCAATAACGGATCGATGCCCTAAATGTACGCCATCAAAATTACCGATGGTCATTACGCAACCGTTTTGAAAGGGTTCTAAATCGGACAAGCCTCTAAGTAAACGCATGATATTTTTTCTGTAACAAAACTTTCATTCTATCATGCGTGACCATTAAAATAAGCGTCATTAACTTAAAATTGAATGCTTAGTTATTGATGTTAATTCTGCCATAATCTATGCCTATAATCGCTTTTTGTTTATCAGGAGTCTGTCATGAATCGAATGTGTTGGTGGTTACTGCTCAGCAGTTTGTTTTTTACTGCCTTTGTTCAGGCTAAACCTCTGGCACCTGATAAAGTGCCTGAATCGCTTAAGCCGTGGATTAGCTGGGTAATGCAAGACTATCCAGAACGCGGTTGTCCTTTTTTGTATAATAGTTTTGAAGAAAAACGTTGTGAGTGGGCTACTGAGTTAAACGTAAACTTAGAGGCAAACAAAGGTAGTTTTACGGGCAGTTGGCAAGTCTATAAAGATGATGACTGGGTTTATTTACTCGGTGACGACAAGCATTGGCCATTGGCAGTGACTGTAAATGGTAAAACAGCTTTGGTGATGGATAAAGACGGCAGACCTGCAATTAAGCTAAGTACAGGAATTTATGAGATTAAAGGGGAGTTTTTATGGGAGTCTGTTCCTGATAATTTAACCCTACCAGATGACGCAGGGCTAATTAGTCTGCAAATGAATGGGCAAACTATTCACGCTCCCACCATTAGAGAGGGGCAACTCTGGCTAAAAGACAGTGAGCGGGGGCAAGTTAAACCTGAAAACGTACAAAACTCCGTTGATGTACAAGTATTTAGAAAAATCATTGATGACGTGCCATTGCAAGTGTTGACGCATTTGGATATTGAGGTGTCAGGTGTGCAGCGCGAGGAAAAAATAACAGGTGCGTTATTAGCTGATTTTATTCCGTTGCAGTTGCAAAGCCCTTTACCAGCAAGACTGGACGATGGGCAGTTAATTGTGCAGCTAAAACCTGGTCGTTGGCAAATAGATATTATGGCGCGTAGTGACAAAGACAGGGAACAACTGGTGTTGCCGTCCAAAGAGACACTACCCGAAGATAGCGATAAGTCTGAAATCTGGGTATTTGATGCACGTCCAGAATTGCGAGTTGTCGAAATTGCCTCATTAAGCACCATTGATGCAAGTCAAACCACGTTGCCTAATGACTGGCGCAATCTACCCGCTTACAAAATGAATCCCACTGATACCATGAGTTTTAAGGTAATTCGGCGTGGTGATCCTGAGCCTGAACCCAATAAACTTACCTTGAATCGAAAATTATGGTTAGATTTTGATGGGGCAGGTTATACCATTAATGACCATATCACGGGCAAAATGACCAGTGGTTGGCGACTCAATGCCTTGCCAGAAACCCAGTTGGGCAGATTAACGTTAGATGGTAATAGTCAGTTAATTACTCAGCAAACTGGCACCGATAAAAAAGGCGTTGAAGTACGAGGTGGCGCGTTGATGCTGGATGCGGACAGTCGTATCGATGGCAATATCGCCCTCATGAATGCGGTCGGATGGGAACAAACATTTCACCACGTTAATGCCGAACTTAATTTACCTCCAGGTTGGCGATTATTAGCCGCAACGGGGGTGGATAATGTTCCTGATAGTTGGATTTCACGTTGGACATTGATGGATTTATTTGTGGTGTTAATTACCTCACTGATAATTGGTCACTTGTGGAATCGTTATTGGGGTGGTCTTGCCTTAATCACGCTAGCGATTATCTGGCATGAAGCAGACGCGCCACAGTTTATATGGCTACATATTTTAGCAGCTACTGCGTTGCTTAGCGTCTTGCCGCAAGGTAAGTTTTTTAAGTTTGCTCACTGGTATCGTCGTGGTAGCTGGCTGGCGTTGGTGTTTATCACATTACCGTTTATGGTTGATCAAGTCCGCATTGGCATTTATCCGCAATTGGAAAGACCTTGGCAGGATATATACCCAGATTCTAACGTAGTTGGTGGTTCTGGCTATATGAATGCTATGCCCGCTTCCGCCCCCGTTGTTATGCAAGCTGAATTAGCGAATCCTTCACCCTCGCCACCTGTTGCCGCTGATAGCATAGAACCAGAGGCAGACTATGAGAAGAGAACAGAGTCTAATAATCAAGCTCTTGAAATGAAAGCACCTTCTTTGCGTAAACTAAGCAAACCTAAAGAAGAAGCCCCCCAACAACAAGACAATGCTTATAATCAAAGCTATACCAGTAAAAAATCTGTCGATTTTGCCCGCGTTGATCCCAAAGCTAATATACAAACAGGGCCAGGTTTACCACAATGGCAATGGCATAAAGTTTATTTATCGTGGAATGGTTCTGTGAATGCCGAACAACAACTCAGTTTATGGTATTTATCCCCTATGTTGACCATGCTGTTAAATTTTTTGCGGGTAATTTTAGTCGCTTTATTGTCAGTATTACTGTTTGGTAGCGCGGAAAAAATCCTACCGCCTTTCATCAATAAATGGAGCTTCGGTGGCAAAGCAACTCCGTTATTATTGTGCTTGCTGATATTGCCGTTGTTATGCACTCCCACGCAAAAAGTCTATGCAGATGAACTTCCTGATGATGCGTTGTTGAAGCAATTACAAGAAAAACTACAGCAAGAAGTTGTGCCTGATTGTTTACCCGCTTGCGCCCATATTCAGCAAATGAAAATGCTGATTAATGATAAAGAGGTACAAATCACCTTGCAAATTCACGCCCAAGAATCGGTGGTTTTGCCGTTACCCGCACAATATGAACAGTGGTTTCCTAATCAAGTGCTAGATAATGGCAAAGCTTCACAAGCCTTGTATCGAACAAATAATGGGCTGTGGATTAATCTCAAACAAGGTGAACATGAAGTCATACTACGCGGCATCACGCCGTTATTGAGTAAATTCACCCTGCCTTTACCACTAAAACCCAACTATGTCGTGGTTGAAAAAACAGATTGGGAAGTGGTTGGCTTGGAAGAAAACGGATGGGCAGACGACCAATTACAATTTAGCCGTATTCAGCAGCAAAGCCAACAAGACAAAACCAAACCTATTGAACCAGTCGCATTAAAACCCTTTGTGCGCGTGGAACGGACATTGCAACTGGGTTTAGATTGGCGGGTTATTACCCAAATTACCCGCATTTCACCCGCTGATTCGGCGGTAGTATTAACCGTGCCGTTGCTAACAGGTGAATCCGTCACCAGTGCGGGTATTCGGGTTAAAGATAATAAAGTTGAAGTTAATATGGCGGCGCAGCAAACCACCATGCAATGGGAGTCAAAACTAGAAAAAGCCGACAAAATAGACTTAATCGCCCCTGACACCAATCAATGGATTGAAGTATGGAAAGTTGATGTAAGCCCTGTGTGGCATATCGAATCGACAGGACTTTCCATGATTCATTTGAATAGTGAAGGGCAATGGCTACCCGAATGGCATCCTTGGGCGAATGAAACCGTCAGTTTAGCTGTCACCCGTCCTGAATCAGTGGTAGGAAAAACACTAACAATTGACAGTAGTCGCTTACAAATTACCCAAGGTTCGGAAAGACTTGCGGTATTAAACGCCAGTCTGAGAAGTTCTCAGGGTATGCAACATACGTTGACCTTACCTGAAGGATCACTGCTGCTATCTGTTGCTATTAATGGACGGACGCAACCGCTACGACTAGAGGGTAGAAAGCTTACTTTACCCATTAATCCAGGTAAACAAGATGTTTCTATCAGCTGGCAAGAACCGCATACCGTCATTAGTCCGATCATGCACATGTCGGAGGTTGATTTAGGTCAAGACAGTGTTAATAGCAATCTAACTGCTAATTTAGGAAAAGACCGCTGGGTACTGTTTGCTTTTGGTCCACAATTCGGCCCAATTATTTTATTTTGGGGATTATTGATTGTGCTTATTATCGTGGCACTGGGGCTAGGTAAAATTACCCTAACACCACTAAAAAACTGGCAGTGGTTTTTATTGCTAGTTGGATTAAGTCAAGTTCCAATGGCAGCGGCAGGCATTGTAGTGGGCTGGTTAATCGTATTAGGTTGGCGAACAAATCAATCCAGCGAACAAATTCGCTATTTTAATCTGCTACAAATCAGCATCGGTTTATTGACGCTGGTATCCTTGGGGGTGTTATTTTCAGCGGTTGCTCAAGGTTTATTGGGTTCACCTGATATGCAGGTAACAGGCAATCATTCTTCTGCTACGGTATTAAATTGGTATCAAGACCGTAGTGCATCGACGCTGCCTTCCTCTACTGTGATTTCCTTGCCGTTAATCGTCTATCAATTATTGATGTTAGCGTGGGCATTGTGGTTAGCCAGTGCTTTAATTAACTGGTTAAAATGGGGATGGGGATGTTTTTCCAGTAACGGCTTATGGCGTAAGAAAATCATGCTTGAAAAGAAAACCGAGGTAGTTGAGCAGGAAGAATCAAAAGTTTGATATTTTGGAGTGCAAGCAAAAATTGCATTCCAGCATTACAGTGGATTAAAGCCCCAGCAATGTTTGAGTATGACGAGCAATCATCATCTCTTCATTGGTGGGCAGTACCCAAGCAGACACGCGGCTGTGCGCATGGCTAATACAAGCTGCATTCGATTCATTGGCGATTGGGTCAAAATCTACACCTAGCCATGTTGCTTGTTGACAAATAAGTTGTCGAATCTGGGGGCTATTTTCACCAATACCTGCGGTGAATACCAGTGCATCTACGCCTCCCATTGCCGCTGCTAATGAGCCTATTTCACGGCTAACACGATAAACAAAATAGTCGATGGCTAACCGCGCTCGCGGTTCTGAGCTATCTAGCAATACGCGCATATCGTTACTGATGCCTGATAATCCTAATAAGCCTGATTGTTTATAAAGCAGGACTTCAAGTTGTTTAGGACTTAAGCCTTCTTGTTGTAATAGATAAAGAAGAACACCTGCATCCAGATTACCCGCTCGCGTTCCCATTAATAAACCGTCTAAGGCAGTAAACCCCATTGTGCTGGTGACACTACGCCCATGATGAATGGCACATAAGCTTGCACCACTGCCGATATGCGCGACTATGACTCGCCCTACGGCAATTTCAGGTGGCAATATTGAGGCAATATATTCGTAGGAAAGCCCATGAAAACCATAACGTTGCACACCACGCTCGTAGTATTCGTAGGGCAAACCAAATAATTTTGCCAGTTTGTCTTGTTGACGATGAAAAGAGGTATCGAAACAGGCGACTTGGGGCAAATCGGGGCATTCTTGCCGCATTGCACGAATTGCTGCGAGGTTATGGGGATTATGTAGCGGTGCTAAATGGGTGATGCTATCAAGATTATCCAGCACCTCTGCTGTAATAAGTAGCGGCGAGGAATAATCAGGGCCACCATGTACGACACGATGCCCCACACCGACTAAGCGGTTGCTATTGTTGCGTAAAAAATCAGTAATGTGTTGCAGTGCTTGGACATGATTAGCCACTTCTGCGAGCTGCCAATTTACATCGATGAGAGTTTGCCCGTTATTATCTTTTACTTTAAGGTGCGGTGCAGTGCCTATACCTTCGACTTGCCCTGTGATTTTCTGACTTAAGGTACTATCACTAAGAAGCTCAAAAACAGAAAACTTTAGACTGGACGACCCTGCATTAAGAACAAGAATAGCGTTTTGCATATAAACTCTGGCTTTTGTTTGCTTCACACTTAAGCTAGACAGTTATTTTACAACGCGCAATTTAGGCTTATTAGGTGGAGGAGTTTGTTCTGGCGGCGGTGGCGTAGTATCACTAGCTTCATCATCTTCTGGATTGAAGACCATGCCTTTACCATTTTCTTTAGCGTAAATTGCCATGATAGCCACAACAGGGGCGACAACGTACATAGGTTTACCGCTAAACCGTGCATTAAACTCTATTAGTTCATTGCCTAAGGAAAGTGCGTCTACTGCGGCAGGTTTTACATTTAAGACAATCTTACCGTCATCAATAAATTGATGTGGCAAAATGGCATCCTTATTTTCAGCATCGACTAGAAGATATGGAGTTAGATTATTATCAAGAATCCACTGATAAATTGAGCGGATTAAATAAGGTTTTAGCGAGGTCATTTTGAAGGCTCGATCATTTCTTTTTCAGCTTCACTCAAGCTGCGTTTAAAACCAGTTCGGTTAAATAAACGCTGTGCATAATGAGTAATCACTTCATCTGGCGTTGATATATCTATACCTATGCTAGGTAATCGCCATAATAATGGGGCAATCACACAATCAATGAGCGAAAATTCATCACTCATAAAATAAGGTCTTGCTGCAAAAATAGGGGTAGCATTAAGAATGCTTTCTCTGAGCATTTTTTTGGCACGAGCTGATTTTTTTTCGCCTGAATGTAAAATTTCATCCAGTGTGTGATACCACTCTTGATCTATGCGTTTAATGATCATTCTGGCATTAGCACGCGACACAGGATCCATTTGATGTAAAGGCGGATGTGGGAAGCGTTCATCAAGATATTCCATAATAATGCGCGAGTCATAAAGAACTAAATCGCGTTCTATTAAGGTTGGCGATGTGCCTGTCGGATTTAGTTCGAGTAAATCTTCAGGAGCATTATTCGGGTCATAAAATTCTATGTCTGCGGCAATGCCTTTTTCATGTAAAACAAAACGGGCGCAATGGCTCATTGCACAAGTTGGCGATGAAAAAAGCGTCATAACAGATTTACGAGTAATAATGTTTGCCACGAATAACAACCTCTTTGGACGTGTAGGGTGGTAAATTAGGCATTATATCATGAAAGAGGATGTTTTGACGTGACTGCAAGTAATTAGAATGGTAGTAGCAAAATCAAGAAAACGTCCCTGTTTTCTTGTAATAAAGTTTAATGAATATCTTTCCAATATTCTTTTTTCAATAAATAAGCTAAGCCAAAAAACAGGAATAGGAAGATGAGTACATATTTACCCATACTTTCTCTTTCCAGTTGTGCTGGTTCACCGACATACACTAGAAAAGTAACCAAATCATTGACCATAATGTCAAATTCTTCTTCCGATAATACGCCTTCTTTATCGAGAACTAAGTCAATACGATCACCGTAGATGGTTTTTCTAATGACTTCGTGTTGCTCGCCTTGCAATTGCCACAGTGGATTAGGCATGGCTGTGTCTTCAAAAACTAAATTATTGACACCGAACGGTCTATTTTTGTCGGTGTAATAACTTTTTAAATAGCTGTACAGCCAGTCTGCACCACGCGATCTGGCAACCAATGACAAATCGGGCGGCTGTGTACCAAACCATTTTTCTGCATCATGCTTATTCATCGCACTGTGCAGTTGATCATAAATACTCGCGCCGAAGGGTGCAATATCCTTTAATACTTCTTTTTCGTCGGCGTGAGTATCCAAAGCGATGCGTAAGTAACGAACCTGCTTAATGGAATGACAGCCTAGACAATAAGTCACAAAATGTTTCGCGCCACGCAATAATGAGGTTTTATCGCCAACATCAACATCGGCTTCTTGTAGTTTTACACCCTCGGACGCACGAACCCCAAAAGAGAGGATCATTAATAGCAATAGTGTTGTAAGATTTTTCATATCAATCTAGGCTCTCTTTTAGTTTTTTTGCCAATCGAGTGGTTACTTTACGGATACCCTCAGCATTAGGTCTTCGACTAAAAAACACACTTCTAAAGGCGTGGTGCTGGCTATCATCCTCTGACACAGGGTTTAACTCAGTAATTTCCTCAAACGCTTCTATTAATGCGGGAAATTGCTCTTCAAGCGACAGTTCCACGGTAACACGTTCTGGCACAGGCTTGGTTTTTTCCCAGCGGGTATAAATGGGCATTAACAAAAAGAAGCCAAAATAAATAGCAGTGAAAACGCGAGCAATATTAGTCATTATGGGTGTTGCAGGTTGTGTACCCAAATAACCTAAGGCGATAAAGCTAATGACAAACAAAGCTAAGGCTTTTTTGTAAATACCACCACGATAACGAATCGAACGTACTGGATTTCTATCTAACCACGGCAATAAAAACAACACCACAATCGCACCACCCATACCAATAACTCCCGCGAATTTATCAGGAATCGCGCGTAAAATGGCGTAGAACGGGGTGAAATACCACAAAGGTGCGATATGCTCAGGCGTTTTCATTGAATCGGCTGGAATAAAGTTAGCGTGTTCAAGGAAATAACCACCCATTTCAGGCATATAAAAAATGATAGTGGCAAAGAAAATTAAAAATACTCCGACACCCGCAATATCTTTTACGCTGTAATAGGGATGAAAAGGAATACCGTCTAACGGTATGCCGTCTTTATCTTTCAGTTTTTTAATATCAATACCGTCTGGGTTGTTAGAACCCACTTCATGCAGTGCGACAATGTGCATAAACACCAGCATCACTAATACCAATGGCACGGCAATCACATGAAACGCAAAGAAGCGGTTCAGTGTCGCATCAGACACCACATAATCACCGCGTATCCATAACGATAAATCGTCACCAATGACAGGAATCGCGCTGAATAAAGAAATAATAACTTGCGCACCCCAATAAGACATTTGTCCCCAAGGTAACAAATAGCCCATAAAAGCTTCTGCCATCAAGGCAACAAAAATCAGCATACCGAAAATCCATATCAGCTCACGCGGTTGTTTAAACGAACCGTACATAATGCCGCGAAACATGTGCAGATAAACGACAATAAAAAACGCTGACGCGCCTGTGGAGTGCATATAACGCACCAACCAGCCCCAACTAACATCACGCATGATGTATTCAACCGAATCAAAAGCCAATTTAGCGTCAGGCTTATAATTCATGGTCAACAAAATACCCGTCAAAAACTGATTAACTAACACCAGTAATGCCAACGAGCCAAAAAAATACCAAAAATTAAAATTTTTGGGTGCGTAATAGTGAGTCATGTGATCTTTCCACAGACTCGCTAGTGGAAAACGATCTAAAACCCATTCCCCACAGGCATTTAATCGAGAAGGTTTCATGCGCTTTCTCCTTCGGCGGGTTCGCCAACAATCAACAATGTATCAGTCACATAGCGATGAGGTGGAACTTCTAAGTTAGTTGGAGCAGGCACACCGCTATAAACACGACCTGCTAAATCAAACCAAGAACCATGACACGGACAGAAAAAACCACCTTTCCATTTATCGCCTAAATCGGGTGGTGACACCTCAGGGCGAAAGGTTGGTGAACAGCCCAAATGGGTACACAAACCCACCGCGACAAAAATTTCTGGTTTAATAGAACGCCCTGAATTTTTACTGTTCTCAGGTTGAAGAGACTCTAAAGACTGCGGGTCTCTTAATTCACCCTCTAATGTTTTTAAAGTGGCAAGCACTTCGGGGGTTCTATTAAGTACCCAAACAGGCTTGCCACGCCAAGCGACTCTAATTAATTGCCCTGTTTCCATCTTGGAAAGATCAATTTCAACAGGTGCGCCTGCTGCCATTGTTTTGACACTTGGCTGCATTTGCGAAAGAAAAGGAACTGCTAAATATCCTGTGCCGACAGCACCAACTACGGTTAACGCCGTAGTCAAAAACTGGCGTTTAGACTCATCTACGCCTTCATTATTCATTATAGAACTCTCCTCATTAGGTTCCGTGCCTCAAAAGCACACTTTTGTCCTGCCAATATACCACTAGAAGCCATTAAATTTGAAGTGCTGTGTGCAATTGTTTACAGCAATAACTGCACTATTATAAAAGCATTTCAGGCTGAAAAACCTAAGTCTATGAACTTACATAAAATTCTTAATAATTCGCTGTTAGATTCTGTTAGCAAATGCCTATCCATGCTAGGTTTCAGCTACAAAAAGGCAGGAGGTATCTGGGGTATGGCGAATGAGCATAACGAGGTGTATCCATCTCCGCTTTGGCGGTAGCGTGCAGAGCGACTCATTGCATCCATCTGGGCTTGATTTCATGTGGTTAAGAGCAATTGAAGTTTTGGCTATACTGTTTTGAACGCGTACAATAGACAGTTTAAATAAGGGAGTAAATACCATGTCTGATAAAAATTCCCCTGATGACACGCAGTGGCAAGATAAATTAACGACTGAGCAATTTAGTATTTGTCGTTTAAAAAATACGGAGTCACCTTTTACTGGAAAATATACTTATTGTAAAAAAGTAGGTATTTATCATTGTGTTTGTTGCGGTAACGCTTTATTTGATTCTGAAACAAAATATGATTCGGGTTCAGGTTGGCCAAGTTTTTGGGCTGTTTTATCGACAGATAGTGTGACAGAGTTAGTTGATACCAGTCATAATCTGTGTAGAATTGAGGTGAGTTGTCAAACGTGTGGTGCGCATCTAGGTCATGTATTTACCGATGGACCTCAGCCCACAGGATTACGTTACTGCATTAATTCAGCTTCTTTGGATTTGAAGGAAGCGTAAACAAAGTCTAGTATTTGTCAGTTTTAGTTGTCATTCAAATAAATAAAAAAATCGGTATAATAATTCACCCGCACACCCTAAAAACAGTTAGTTTGTTTTGGTCTGTTTAACTTTATGTGAGTAAGAAATCAAATGGCACAATTTACAGTAACAGGTGATGTTGATCCTTTTTTACACGTCAGCCTAAAGAGTGGTGAAAAAATTTATTGCGAATCTAACGCGATGGTAATGATGGAAAGCAACTTGGAGCTAAAGGGTAAAATGACGGGAGGTTTAGGCAGTGCCTTGATGCGTCGCTTTGCTAATGGCGAATCGTTTTTTCAGCAACATATCGAAGCGACTTATGGCGCAGGTGATTGTTTGTTATCGCCTACCTTACCTGGTGCAGTAGAGATATTAGATATTGGATCGACCCGTTATTTAATGAACGATGGTGCCTTCGTTGCTGCTGAAAGTGGTGTTACTCTACAAGTTCGCACTCAAAGCGTAGGTACGGCACTGTTTGGTCAAACAGGTGGTTTTTTTATTTGTGAGGCATCAGGTTCTGGCAAACTAGCGGTATCGGGTTTTGGCTCAAGTTTCGTGTTAGATGTTGAACCAGGTAAAGACATTGTTATTGATAATGCCCATGTTATCGCATGGGATTCTAAATTGCACCATGAGGTTTCTCTTACCACACAGAGCGGCGGCGGGTTTTTAGGTCAAATGATCAATAGTGTGACCAGTGGCGAAGGCATGGTGCTTAAGTTTTCTGGCAAAGGTAAGGTTGTTATTTGTTCGCGTAATCGCAGTAATTTTACCTCATGGATAAGCCGTGCTATATCGGGTGCTAACTAATTATAACCACTTTTTCTTTTTAAAATAAAATAGTAAAGAGACTGCTATACCGATAAATACGCTCCACAATATCGGGTAACTCCATTTCCATTTTAATTCTGGCATATACTCGAAATTCATACCGTAAACACCTGCTATAAAAGTTAAGGGAATAAAAATAGAGGCGAATACGGTGAGAAACTTCATGGTTTCATTCATTTTATTACTCACGCTGGATAAATAAATATCCAACATACCCGATATTAACTCTCTATAAGATTCTACCGCCTCAATAATGCGAATAGAATGATCATAAATATCAGCAAAATAACGCTTTGTACGGTCATCAAATAAGGGTGATTCACTGCGTCGAATGGCAGCTAATAATTCTCGCAACGGCGATACAGTTTTGCGTAAAAAAATCAATTCCCGTCTGATTTTTTGAATAGTCACTAATGTCTCTACCGATGGGTGCGTTAATAAGTCATCTTCAATGAATTCAATTAATTCATCAAACGCATCTTGCAAAGTAAAATATTCATCAACAACCGTATCCATAATCACATAAGCGAGATAATCTGAGCCTGAATTTCTTAGGTGACCATCCTCATTATTTAAGCGATTTAAAATAGGGTAAAATAACTCATCAGGCTTTTCCATAAAGGTAAAAACAAAATTTTTTAATACCAAAATACTGATTTGTTCATACTCGATATTAAATGAACCTTTGTGTAAAGAAGTCGCTTTAATAACAAAATAAAGATAATCTGGATATTCTTCAAACTTAGTGCGTTGATTAGTATTTAAAATATCTTCAAGTACCAAAGGATGAATATCAAAATGTTGCCCAATTGCATCAACAATGGCAATATCTTTTAAACCATCAATAATAACCCAAGTGACACTATCCGTTATTTTGTAAGGCAGTAACTCTTCAATTGAATTAATAGTGCGTTTTTCGAGCTTTGTCGAATTGTAATTCATCATTATGATGCTGTGTTCATGCTCATGCACTTCACCAACGTGTACCAGTGTACCAGGAGCTAATCCTGATTTTTTAGAGGAGGAACTTAGGGATTCAGACATTATTGGTTGCTAGGTGGTTTATGTTGTTGAGCCAATGCCCATAATACATGCTCTTTAACTATCTCAGAAGCATGGTCGTGTTTGGTTTGTAATGCGTCAATAATCAGCGGTGAGCGTGGAGCATTACCTAAAGCAACGGCAATATTTCTTAACCAGCGTTCATAGCCAATACGGCGTATTGCCGAACCTTCTGTTTTGGCTAAAAATTCTTGTTCGCTCCACGCAAATACCTCTACTAATTGCTGACTATTCAGTCGATGTCTGGGATTAAAATCTTTTTCTGTACTGAGGTTTGCAAACCGATTCCACGGACAAATAATCTGGCAATCATCACAGCCATAAATACGGTTGCCTATCAATGGGCGTAGCGGTTCTGGAATTGAGCCATATAATTCAATAGTCAAATACGAAACACACCGCCGCGCATCGACTTGATAAGGTGCGACAATAGCTTGCGTTGGACAAATATCCAAACAGGCAATGCAAGCACCACAATGTGCGCTTGTTTTATCATCAGTTGGTAAGGGGAGGTTGGTATAAATTTCGCCTAAAAAAAACCACGAACCCGCTAGTCTATTGATTAAATTTGAATGTTTGCCTATCCAGCCTAAACCTGCTTTTTCGGCGATGGCTTTTTCCAGTACAGGCGCACTGTCTACGAATCCCCGCAGGGTGAAATCCGCATTAGGATATAAAGCGACTTCCGCTTGTATTTTATCAATTAATTTTTGCAAACGCTGGCGCATCATTTTGTGATAATCACGTCCTAACGCATAACGCGAAATATACGCAGCCGTTGGTTCGTCAAGTGCTTGAGTCATTGTTTGCCGTGATTCAGATAAATAATCCATACGCACTGAAATTACCCGCACTGTACCTTCATGTAACAAAGCAGGGCGGCTACGTTTAGTGCCATGACGCTGCATATAGTCCATTTCGCCATGAAAGCCTTTTTCTAGCCAGTGATGCAAATGTTTTTCTGCTTCGGTTAAATCGGTATCGCTAATGCCGACTTGTGCAAAACCTAGTTGTTTTCCCCATTGCTTAATATTTAGCGCGAATGCGGCTAACTGTTGCTGATTACTTATAGCCATTGCCAACTCTAAGGCTTAGTGATATTAAGAAGCTTGGTTAAATGGTCATTGGGTTCACCTTTGAAGGCAAAGGCAAAAATTTCTAAGTAATCTAGCCCCGTGAAAATCCACGAAAACCCTGCCTCATCTAATATTTCGGTCAATGACTTTTGAGTAAAACCCGTTTTATGGGCAAAAAAATCACAGCCGCTACTCTCAATTTTCACGCCGTAGCCATAAATAACATCCCGAACCTTAATAGATCCTGCTGGTGATTGATATAGCACATCCTCTATATCCATATTTTTTTCGATCACCGTTTGCATAACCGCATACATATCGGGAACAATAATAAAAACAAAACCATCTTCTTTAAGTACATGGCTAAATCCAGCTAATACTTTTTTTGCATCATGATGATAGTAATGTTCTAAATTATGTGAGCAATACACCGAGTCATAGACAGACTCAGGCAGGGTTATCAGTTCACGCGCATCACAAAGCACATCAGGATTACCTTTTGGATCTATATCCAATAAGATATGATCCCAACCCTCATACTGTGGTGATAGCGGTATGGCTTTACTGTTACCACCGACATTCAAAACTTTTTTCATCGTAATCACTCAGCACTAAAATTGACAGTAATTATCGCCTAGTCTGCCTTATTATCGATTATTTTAATCACAATTTTTATCTCTGACACCTGTAATACGCAATCTGGAGACAATTTTTCAATCGTTGTCTAAGTTTTGTAAAGTTATTGTTTGACAATTCACTTGCTAATGTTTATTGTTTAGCTAGGTTATTTGATGGGCTTTTAACCAAAGCCTATTTTTCTATCGGTAGTTTGTATTTGGCGGGAATAAAAATGTTGCTGTCTTATTTGAATGAACAAGTGTTAATACCAGAAATAGGCATAAGATCTGTTGTACCTGACTTGACTGATTGTATCGATAAAATGGTCACAGCAGGCACTGAAACAGGCAATCTTGGAATTGCTCGCAGATTAGAAGCCGCTAGAATAAAATTGATTCATGCACTAGCGAAATTTCCTATTTCTACTTGGTGGATGCGAAATAAATACCAACAAATTCAGACGATTGACTCTTCGGAATACGAGAGTGAAGTGTCTATGGAAAGGGAGTTTTTCGATGTTTTTAAAAATAGCAAAGAACATGAACTGATAACAAGTTTGTCACTGAGTAAAAATGATGCTATTTATGAAAATAGCAATGAAAAAAAGACTATTACCAATGAGTTTCAAACATTTCATTTTTCTTTTGAGGATTTGCTAGAGCTTACTGATATTATTGTTTATGTGTTTCAACGCAGAGGGCTTTGTTATCAAGCAACGGATTATCGAGGCAAAAAAAATTCTGATTGGATTATTAAACGCCTGAAAAATTTAAAACGACTTAATCAGTTGCCAGATAAACTTAAAGCGTTACCAATAGATGATGAACAATGTCTATTTTTATCTGACGATGTCATGTATCAATACGTTATTGATACTCTGTTTGCAGAACGGCTTTGGTTGACGACAAGACAGCAATTAGTTGAAAATAATTTTAAGCTAGTGTCATTTATAGCTAATCAGTATAGAGGTGGATTTTTAGATTTTGATGACCTTGTTCAAGAAGGTCAAACAGGTTTGTTAGCCGCTGCCGATAAATTTAATCCCCATTTTGGTTATCAGTTTTCAACCTATGCGGCTTATTGGATTAGGCAACGAATTTCGCGGGCATTATCGCGAAATGAGCGGGTGGTGCGTGTACCTTGTGAGCAAATAGGCAATATTCACAAATTATTTCGTGCTAAAGACCAGTTGTTGGCAAAAACAGGTAAAGAACCGTCCGTTGACGCATTGGCTGAGCATTTAGAAAAGACGGTTGATGAAGTAAACGCGCTACTGTCTATTGCACAAACCAGCTTGCCACTGGAAAATTTTGATAGCGATGAAGAGGTGGCAGCTCCCATTGATGTGATGGAGCAGCAGGTTTTTGAACCCGCTTTTCAACAAATGGCGCGATCAGAACTTGAAAATTGGCTTGAACTAGCAATAGAAATGCTCAATTCACGCGAGTCCAAGGTTATCTGTTGTCATTTTGGACTTAATACTCATACTGAAATGACATTGCAGGAAATAGGCGCAGAACTTAATATAAGCCGAGAACGGGTTAGGCAGATTCAAGTCATGGCGTTCAACAAAATAAAACTCAGTTATGGTGAGCAATTAGTGAGTTTTTTATAATTAATAACTTAGGTGCTGTGAAGGTATCGCTCGGGGGATACAACGATGAAAAAACATATTTTTAACATGCTGCTGTTTAGCGTTTTTATTGCGGGTGCGTTTCTGATTTATGACCGCATTAACGCAACACCACCCTTGCAGGATTCTTTAGCGTACTCAGAATTTATTGATAAGGTAAAAAATAAACAAATTGATCGCGTAGAAATTAGCGGGCAACAGATTAAAGTTCGTGCCTCGGACGGTCAAACACTGGAAACCTTTAATCCAGGTGATCCGCGTCTGATTGATGAGTTGCTGAATGCCGATGTTCAAATAAGAACCGTGCCACCACAACAAGAAACTTTTTTAATGAAGATATTTATCTCATGGTTTCCAATGTTGTTAATGATTTTGGTGTTTATCATCTATATGCGCAGAATGCAGGGCATGGGGGGTAATACTTTTGGTAAAAGCAAAGCCAAAATGCTGGAAGAAGATAAATTAACAGTGAAGTTTGCTGACGTGGCAGGCTGTGAAGAAGCTAAAGAAGAAGTATCAGAACTGGTGGACTTTTTAAAAGACCCGCAAAAATTTCAAAAATTAGGCGGTCAAATTCCCCGCGGCATTCTAATGGTCGGTCCTCCTGGTACAGGTAAAACCCTGATAGCTAGAGCCATTGCAGGCGAAGCAGGGGTAAAATTCTTTACTATCTCAGGCTCTGATTTTGTCGAAATGTTCGTGGGTGTCGGTGCATCTCGTGTCCGCGATATGTTTGTGCAAGCCAAAGAACATTCGCCTTGTATTATTTTCATCGACGAAATTGATGCAGTAGGTCGTCAACGGGGCGGCGCAGGAATGGGTGGCGGTAATGATGAGCGCGAACAAACGCTCAATCAGTTGCTAGTGGAGATGGACGGTTTTACGGGTAATGAAGGCGTAATTATTATCGCCGCTACCAACCGTGCAGATGTACTGGATAAAGCCTTACTCAGACCAGGTCGTTTTGATAGACAAGTCAATGTAGGCTTACCTGATGTGCGCGGCAGAGAACAAATTCTTAATGTTCATATCAAAAAAGTTCCAGCCGCTACTGATGTTTCACTACACGATATTGCTAGAGGTACCCCTGGATTTTCAGGTGCTGACTTAGCCAATGTGATTAATGAAGCTGCGCTACTGGCTGCCCGTGGCAATAAAAACCAAGTCAGCATGAATGATCTTGAAAAAGCCAAAGATAAAATTCTGATGGGTGCAGAACGCCATACGATGGTTATGACCGATGAAGATAAATTACTCACCGCTTATCACGAAGCGGGGCATTGTATTGTCGGGCAGTTATCCCCAGATCACGATGCAGTTTATAAAGTCAGTATCATGCCTAGAGGTAGAGCCTTAGGTATCACTATGTTTTTACCCGAACGTGACCAATACAGTGCCAGTAAACGTAAATTAGAAAGCCAAATTTCCAGTTTATTTGGCGGTCGAATTGCGGAGCTAATGATTTACGGTGGTGATCGTGTCACTACAGGTGCATCCAATGACATTGAACGGGCAACTGAATTGGCTCGCAATATGGTCACTCGTTGGGGATTTTCCGATAAGTTAGGTCCTCTAGTTTATGGTGAAGAAGGCGGTCAAGCATTCATGGGCTATCCAGGCAGTAAAGGTAGCGCGGTATCGACTAATGTCGCCCATTTAATTGATGATGAAATAAGAGAAGTCATCGATCGTAATTATCAACGTGCAGAAATGCTCTTGCAGGATAATATTAAAGTTCTGCACAAAATGGCGGACGCGCTGATGAAATGGGAAACCATCGATCGCTTACAAATTGAAGATTTAATGGCAGGCAGAGAACCAAGAACACCTGTTGATGACAGCGTTGTTCAAGACCTTAAACCTGCTGAACCCAGTAATAACGAGCCGCAAGATAAAGTAGACAGCAATGTCACTCAATTAAAATCAGCAAAAAAGAAAACGGCTAAACAAGTTTGAGGTGCGCTCATTTGATAGGGGGAACTTTATGTTCCCCTTTTTTTTGACTTAAATTTTTAGCAAGCATGAATGTTGATTTTTTAATCGTAGGGCAGGGGTTAGCGGGCAGTTTGTTGGCATGGCAGTTGATGCGGCAAGGCTATAAAATTGTGATTGTCGATAATGGTTTGGAAAACGCTTCACAAATCGCTGCGGGTTTGATTAATCCCATTACTGGAATGCGTTTGGTAAAATCCGCTGACGTGGATAGTTTTTTGCCTGTTGCCAAAGATTTTTATGTTGGATTAAGCCATTTTTTTCAGCAGGATTTTTATATCGAAAAACCCATGCTGCGCATTTTTAACAGTGATAAAGAGCGAGGCTATGCTGAAAAACGCTTGAATAATCAAGACTATCATCCGTATTTAAGCGATATGCACACAGCGATTAAACCACTTAATACGCCATTCGGTTATCTAAACCAACAGCAAACAGGCTATTTATTAACTCGCCCATTATTAAGCCGCTTAAAAGATTTTTTTATCGCTAAGCAGTGTTATCAACAACGGGCATTTGACGGTGCGGATATTCAGTTTCAGCCGACTTTACGCTGGCACAATATCATTGCTAAACGCATTATTTTTTGTGAAGGCTATCAGGCAATTCAAAATCCCTATTTTGATTGGCTACCTTTTCAGCCTGTTAAAGGTGAAATTTTAACCTTAGCACATCGTCGCATTTTACCAGATACCATACTTAATCATGGTCATTGGTTAATCCCCTTAAGTGAGGCTAAAGTGCGCATCGGCGCGACTTTTGACTGGAAAAATTTGAATAATCAGCCGACTGAACAGGGAAAAAATACCTTACTCAACTCACTTAACAGCGTGTTAGATGACTTTCAATTCATGCTGCTAGATCATCAAGCCAATGTTCGACCTTGTACATTGGATAAACAAGCCTTTATCGGTTTTCACCCACAACACCCTCAATTGGCAATATTTAATGGTTTTGGTGCAAAAGGCAGTTTACAAATACCACATTATGCCCAACAATTTGCCAATTCGTTAAGCCATAACGCCCCGTTACCTACCACCGCTACTATTCAACGCTATGTCACTGCTTAAACTTGCCCATCAGCACCTTCACGACACAGTATATGTGGGTGATGTAGTCATTGATGCAACCATTGGCAACGGTCACGATACCCTGTTTTTAGCTGAACAAGTCGGGCTTACGGGTAGAGTATATGGTTTTGATATACAACAAGCGGCAATAGTCGCAACCCGTGAGAAATTACAGCAGAGTCAGTGGCGAGACTGTGTTACTCTGATTCAAGCCAGTCATGCTGACATGGTGGCGCATATTCCCGTTAATCATCAAGGCAAAATCAACGCCTGTATGTTTAATCTCGGTTATTTACCGAAAGGTGATAAACGCATTATTACCCAAACCGATTCAACATTACAGGCATTAACCGCCGCCTGTGATTTATTAGCCCCACAAGGTATGATAACGATTCTTGCGTATCCAGGTCATGCGGGTGGTGATGTAGAAACAGCAGGTGTTGAGCAATGGGCTGAACAACTGAATAGCCAACACTTTGTCGTGAGTGTCTTTTTTAGTACGACACCTAGCTCATTAGCACCTAGATTATTGGTGATTCAAAAATTGCTGTAGGATGCCGCTCTTATACACATCTGTTTAAATTTTCACATCAATAACAGTTTTAATCTCATAGATAAACAATCAACACGCCTTAACGCCTTTTTAACCTTTTCTAAATCAAATTATGAATAACCCACAAACTATTTATTTAAAAAACTACACCGTTCCCGATTATTTGATCGATTCCGTAGCGTTAAATTTTACGCTGGATGAAGAGAATACTTATGTCATTTCACGCTTGGTGATGGTGCGAAATCCTGCCAGTTTATCGTCTAGCTCATCGCTGACGCTAAATGGTGAAAATCTCGAACTGTTGCGGGTAGTATTAAATGATGATACAGAATTAACGGTAGCAGATTATAGCCAAACGCCTGACTCATTGATTATTCACAACGCTCCTCAACAGCACAGTTTTGTTTTGACCATTGAAAGCCGTATTAACCCGAAAGCCAATACCGCGCTAGAAGGGTTGTATGCGTCTAATGGGATGTTATGTACGCAATGTGAGGCGGAAGGCTTTAGAAAAATCACTTACTTTTTAGATAGACCCGATGTGATGACCCGCTTTACCACCACGTTAATCGGCGATAAAGATCGTTATCCTGTGTTGTTATCGAATGGCAATAAAATTCATCATGGTGAGTTAGATCACAATCGCCATTTTGTAACGTGGGAAGACCCGTTTAATAAGCCCTGTTATTTATTCGCACTGGTAGCGGGACAGTTGGAATGCGTTGCTGATACCTTTACCACGATGTCAGGTCGTGTTGTCGATTTAGAAATTTTTGTTGAAGCCCACGATAAAGATAAATGCACTCATGCCGTGCAGTCGTTAAAAAATGCGATGCACTGGGATGAGCAAGTATACGGGCGCGAATACGATTTGGATTTGTACATGATTGTTGCGGTCAGTCATTTCAATATGGGGGCGATGGAAAATAAAGGGTTGAATGTTTTTAACACTAAGTTTGTACTGGCGCGTCCTGATACCGCGACTGACTTTGATTATGAGCATATCGAAGGCGTAATAGGACATGAATATTTTCATAATTGGTCGGGTAATCGCGTCACTTGTCGTGATTGGTTTCAACTCAGTTTGAAAGAGGGTTTTACGGTGTTTCGTGACCAAGAATTTACGGCGGATAGAACCTCTAAAGGCGTGAAACGAATTGAAGATGTCAATATGCTACGCACTCGTCAATTTGCTGAAGATGCTGGTCCGCTCGCACATCCGATTCGTCCTGAAGCCTATATTGAAATCAATAATTTTTACACGTTAACGGTGTATGAAAAAGGCGCGGAAGTGGTGCGCATGATTCGTACCTTGGTTGGTGCCGATGGTTTTCGTAAAGGCTGTGACTTATATTTTGACCGTCATGACGGACAAGCGGTCACTTGTGAGGATTTTGTCAAAGCAATGGAAGCGGCAAATGGCATTGATTTAACACAGTTTCGCCGCTGGTATGAGCAAGCAGGTACGCCCGTGTTAACCGTATCTCAACACTATGACGCGCTGGCTGAAACCTTGGCATTAACTATAAAACAGCATTGCCCACCGACACCGAATCAAGCGGCTAAGCCGCCGCTGCTTATGCCTATCACTGTGGGTTTATTAAATCCTGATGGTTCTGCCGCGTTGTGTAAGGTATTGGAAGCTAAGAGCGACACGCCAAAAAATGAAGTGATTTTACAACTTACTGACGCTGAGCAGGTGTTCACGTTCACGGATTTAAAACAACAACCTGTGGTTTCATTATTAAGAGGTTTTTCCGCACCTGTTAAATTGGTCATGGAACGCAGTCTGGACGAACTGGCATTTTTGTTGAGTTATGACAGTGACGAGTTTAATCGTTGGGAAGCAGGGCAAACGCTGGCAGGTAAAATTATTTTAGGCTTAGTTGACGATGTACAACACCATCGCCCGTTACAGGTTAATCCAATTATCGTTACTGCGTTTAAGCAAGTGCTGGCGCAACCGTGGCAGGATTTATCGTATTTTTCTTTATTACTCAGTTTGCCCTCAGAAACCTATTTAGCAGAACAATTGCCTGTGGTAGATGTGGTGGCGATTCACCAAGCACGCGAATTAGTCGTGCGTACCTTAGCCGAACAATTACAAGTGGAGTTTAAAGCTATTTATTCGGAAAACCACCGAGATGAATCGGGGCTGTTTGATGCGGGTGCAATTGGTCGCAGACGCATTAAAAACACCTGTTTAGTGTACCTAAGTAAATTAGAGCAGCCTGATATTCAACAGTGGGCAAGTACGCAATTTGCGACTGCTGGTAACATGACTGATCAAATGGCTGCATTATCAGTGATAGTCAATAGCGCACATCCTGAAAAAGCCGCGTGTTTGGCACGTTTTTATCAGCAATGGCAAGATGAAGCGTTAGTGGTTGATAAGTGGTTCGCGTTACAAGCGTCTAGCCTCATAGCTGACACCTTTGCCACCGTGCAGGCGTTAATGCAGCATTCCGCGTTTGATTTGAAAAATCCTAATCGAGTGAGATCAGTGGTTGGTGCGTTTAGCCAAGGCAACCCACTACATTTTCATGCGGAAAACGGTGAAGGCTATGCGTTTCTTGCCGACCAAATTATTGCACTTAATACGTTAAATCCACAAGTTGCTTCGCGGATGGTGTCAGCACTGACATCGTGGCGACGTTTTGACCAAGGGCGGCAAGCGTTAATCAAAGCCCAATTAGAGCGAATTATTAACACTGCCGACATTTCTAAAGATGTTTATGAGGTAGCAAGTAAAAGTCTCGCTTAGTTCAAGTTATCCGTAGAGACCCGATTTATCGCGTCTCTACGGTTTTCAACTACGGGTTATCACAATCCGTGCGACCCGCTGCCAAACAATCTGCTTTTTTCTTAGCCGCATCAACAGGTGCTGTAGGTGCAGGTGCTGCCACAGGTGCTGGAGTTGGCTCTGGTAACGAAGGCATCGGTGCAGGCGCAGGTGCTGG
>JBAXNR010000048.1:0-29276 GCA_037133675.1 Methylococcales bacterium | reverse complement strand
TTTGCCACTGTTTCGCCTATTATTTCATAATCAGTTTATTAGCAGTTAGCTCTACGCACCAAATCAGCATTATTTACGCGCCTTGATTAATTCACTTTCAAGTTCACGCACGATCAACAGCTTCACTTCCTCAGTGATGTTTGAAAAATCCATTGATTGATGCTCTATTGAAAAGATGTTACAAATAATCAAAATGATTTTATGTTACAAATAATCAAGGTGATCGCATGACGGCAGGGCATGGCGGTAAACGGGATAACGCAGGACGTAAAAAAATAGTTGATGCTGAAAAAAAACAAACCGTTGTTATCAGAATTAACGTTGATTTATTACCCGCAGTCGAACGGTTAAAACAAGGCTTGAATTATGTTACAGATAATCAAGACGAACTAGAACGCCTAACGCAAAGAAACCTAGAGCTAGTTTATGAGCGTGATAATGTGCGTCATGACGTAATCAGACTAACCGCTGAATTAACACGAACAGCCTCATTAAAAGCCGAAAATACCGCCTTAAAAGCCCAGATAAACCAAGATAAAAGCCGCCAGTGCCAATGCCTGACGGCTAAAGGCTTACAGTGCGACAAACCCGCTAAGCATGAAAATAAAATCAATGGTTTTGTGGTGTTCACTTGCGAACGGCACTACAAATCATCTATTCAAGCAAAACAACAGGTAACAACATGACCACAAAAACTAAATCCAAAGCTAAAGACAGTCATGTCGTAGACGTTAAGTTAAAAAAAGACCAAGACCGCAATGAAGCTTTAGCTAACGCATTGCTTAAACCATCGGTACAAGCCGCCGTCACTATCCAGCAATGGGAAAGTCAAACTGATGTTAGTTCCATGATGAACGCTTTATCATCGCAAATTGATTTGGTCAAAAGTGGCAACATGGGACGACCAGAAGCCATGCTATTAGCTCAAGCCCATACCCTTGATGCCTTGTTTAACAATCTGGCACGGCGGGCGAAAAATCAACAATATCTCAATCAATTTGAAACCAATCTACGCTTGGCATTCAAAGCGCAAAGCCAATGCAGGGCAACACTGGAAACCTTGGCAGCTCTCAAGAATCCGCCTGTGGTTTTTGCCAAGCAAGCCAACATCTCCAACGGACACCAACAGGTGAATAATGGCGTACCTGCTACGCGCACGGAAAAAACACAAAATCAGCAAAACGAACTATTAGTTGAGGCACAACATGGCAGCGAGACGCTGGACACCCGAACAACGCGCACAACAAGCGGCAAAGATAAGGCAATGGCAGCCGTGGAATAACTCGACAGGGGCAAAAACTCCCGAAGGCAAGGCGATAGCATCACGCAACGCATACAAGGGCGGTACACGGGTATTTTTGCGGGATATGGCTAAATTATTGCGAGAACAAAAAGACTGTTTGAAGCGGATTAACTAATTGATAGCGAGTGTTTGTAGCACAATCGCATCATCAAAGCCTATCCTGCCCTAGTTATTTTCGCTCTTGTTTTCGTCAATACTACACTTCACAACATAAATGAAACACTTTACAACATGATTACTACACTTTACAGCACTAATACGACATATAAATTGATAAGGTGCGTTGCGGTACGCAAATGGTTAGCTAGGTTTTACCTTATTAACTGGAATTATCAAATGGTTAGACAATAAATAGCGAGTGTGTCTACAAATAAGCGATATTATTTTTATTCGTGGGTACAATAGCCTAATAAAAACAGGAGGGCGTTATGGCTATCGAAACCAACAAACAACAAGATATTCTAAAATTCCGTATGGATGCCGTGACCTTGCAGCTATTAGAACGTGCTAGGGGCTATGTTGAACTGGATAAAAGTAAATTCATACGGCAAAGCATTCGAGAAAAAGCCGAAGCCATTATTGCCGAGCATGAAAAAACGCGATTTAGTGCCGATGACTGGCAAGCCTTTTTTGCCATGCTGGATAATCCACCCGAACCCACTGAACGCATGAAAAAAGCCGCTTTAAGCTATCAAAAAATAATCAGCAATGCAGTTTGAGCGGCTAGACCCAAAACACCATAACCGCAAAGCCTTTGATTGTGGCGTAACCGCGCTTAATGACTATCTACAACACATTGCTAATCAAGACCAAAAGCGCGGCTTAACAAGGGTTTATGTACTAGCAGAACAGCAACAGATTATCGGTTATTACTCGATTTGCGCTCATTCCGTACCCACCGACCAACTACCCGCACACAGAAAACTAGGCACTTACCAAGAAGCCCCATTTTTGCTGTTAGGACGCTTAGCGGTAGACAAACGTTATCAAGGGCAAGGCTACGGTGATGCCCTTATTTTCCATGCCTTCAGTATTACCAAAGACGCAGCGGAAAAAATCGGCACATTGGGCATAATAGTCGATGCTAAAGACGACCTAGCCGCCTGTTTTTATGAAAAGTTTGGCTTCAAACCACTATCAACCAGCAAAAACCGCTTAATGTTGCCGTTTTCGGCAATGAATAGTTTGCTTTAAAACCCCAACAAAAAACAAATAACCAATGGCTAATACCGTTAAATCGCTATCAGAAATCCGCGAATCAATTCAGCAATTTGATTTTAAAAAACTGTTTACTAATCAACTGGGTTGGTCTAAGTCTTCGGATAATAGAAATCACACCGTTACGGTTAATAGCCAAGTGTTAAATTATCAACACATCGCCCAACTTTCTGGTGTCGTGGTGTTACAAATCACCGCCATTCCAGACAGCAAAACCCGCCTAGCGTTACATACAGAAATCAGCCGCATTCACCATGAACATTTACTGATCTTTGTCGATACTGATAAAACTCAAACCTGTTGGTCGTGGTTAAAACGTGATGGCAAAAAAAGCCAGCCGCGCAGTCACAGTTATTTTAAAGGGCAATCAGGCGATTTATTGTTATCGAAAATCATCAACATGATGGTGGACTTTAAAGAGTTTGATGAAAACGGCAATGTTCCCATTGTTGAAGTCACTGAAAAATTGCGCAACGCCCTTGATATTGAGCCAATTACCAAAAAGTTTTTTAAACATTTCCAAGAGATACACGGCGATTTTGTGAAGGAAATTCATGGTATTGCCAATGAAAAAAAACAGGCTTGGTATGCGTCCGTTTTATTGCATCGTTTAATGTTTATCTGGTTTTTGCAGAAAAAGAATTTTTTAGATAAGGGCAACGGCAACTATTTACCCGATAAATTAGCCCAGATTCAAGCGACGTTAGCGATAGACGGGTATTACGAAAAGTTTTTAAAGCCGTTATTCTTTCAAGGCTTTGCTAAGCCTGAAAATGACCGCAGTGCTGAAACTAATAAATTACTGGGTAATATTCGTTATTTAAACGGCGGGTTATTTTTAGAGCATCAAATTGAAATAGACTACAAAGAAACTATTCAAGTTAGCGACAAAGCCTTTAGTGATTTATTTGCTTTATTTAGTGCGTATTCGTGGAATTTAAACGACAGCCGCGAAGGCAATGATGATGAAATTAACCCCGATGTATTGGGTTATATTTTTGAGAAATACATCAATCAAAAAGCCTTTGGTGCGTATTACACCCGTTCTGAAATTACCGATTATTTATGTGAGCGCACGATATGCCAACTCATTCTCGATAGAGTCAATCAACCCGCCATTCCTGAATTGAATGAACCCGCAGGGCGACAGTTTAAAGATTTGCAAGAATTATTACTTAATTGTGACGAAGATTTATGTTACCAGTTATTAAAAAATATATTGCCGTCGATTAGTTTATTAGATCCCGCGTGTGGTTCAGGTGCGTTTTTAGTGGCGGCAATGAAGACGCTGATTGCTATTTATCAAGCATTAATCGCAAAAGCGAATTCTTTTTCTCAAACAGCTGAATTAAACCTATGGCTGGATAAGGTCAACGAGCATCCAAGCGTTGATTATTTTATCAAAAAACAGATTATTACGGATAACCTGTACGGCGTGGATATAATGCCAGAAGCCACGGAAATTGCAAAGTTGCGCTTATTTCTGGCATTGGTGTCTTCGGCGCACAAAGTGGAAGATTTAGAACCATTACCGAATATTGATTTTAATATTATGGCGGGGAATTCTTTAATTGGTTTATTGAAAATAGATGTTGAAAAGTTTGAATACGATGAAAGTAAACAAAGCGATATTTTTTCTAGTAAATCGTATCGACAAATTTTAAATGAAAAGAATGCCGCGATTAGAAGTTATAAAGATGCTACGACTTATAGCGAAAATTTACTGGAAGAACGCAAATCAATTAAGGCGCGTAAAGATGAAGATTACACTCATTTAAACAATTTACTGTTATCTGAATTTTCTAACTTAAAAATTCAATTTGAGAAAGCGACTTGGGATGAGGCGAAAAATAAACAAGGTAAGCCAACTAAACGGTTATTAACCCTTAATGATATTGAAAGTTTACAGCCGTTTCATTGGGGTTATGAGTTTGATGAAATTATGCAGGAGCGCGGTGGATTTGATGCGATTATTACTAATCCGCCTTGGGAAGTATTTAAGCCGCAAGCGAAAGAATTTTTTGCTGATTATTCGGAACTTGTCACGAAAAATAAAATGACGATTAAGGATTTTGAGAAAGAGCAGGATGTGTTATTAGCCAATTCTGAAACTCGTGCGGCGTGGCTGGATTATCAAAGTCGGTTTCCTTTTGTGAGTTTATATTTTCGTAGTAGTTTGCAATATCCACATCAAACAGCGGTGGTGAATGGTAAAAAAACGGGTTCTGATATTAATTTATATAAGTTATTTACTGAGCAGTGTTTTAACTTATTACACAATAATGGGCAATGCGGGGTAATTATTCCTAGCGGAATTTATACCGATTTAGGCGCAACAGGTTTAAGAACATTATTATTTGATAAAACAAAAATTTCTATATTATTTGGATTAAGCAACGAAAAATTTATTTTTGAAGAAGTGCATCATGGTTTTAAATTCTGTATTTTTAGTTTTCAAAAAGGAAAATCAACCGATAATTTTAATGCAGTCTTTAGAATTAATCCGCGTGAAGCAATAGCAAAAGATAAGTTAGAAAGTTTTTTACACGATACCGATATACAAGTAAAAATAAAAACTGATTTAGTTAAAAGGCTTTCACCAGATTCGCATTCGATTATGGAATTCAAAAATGAAACTGATGTTTCTATTGCTGAAAAAATGCTGTCTGTTCCATTATTGGGTGAAAAATTAGATGACACTTGGAATTTAAAATTATCCAGTGAATTTCACATGACTAATGATAGTTATTTGTTTAAAACTGAAAATTTAGAAGGTTATTTGCCGCTTTATGAAGGAAAAATGATTCATCAATTTAGCCATTTATGGGGCGATTCTAAACCTAAATACTGGATTAATGAATCAGAAGCTAGAGAAGCGTTATTAGGAAAAAATGAAGATAACGGGCAAATATTAAATTATCAAAAATATCGTTTAGCTTATCGTGCAGTTGCTGCTAGTACAAATGAAAGAGCTTTAATTTCAACAATTATTCCACCTTGTTTTGCTGGAAATTCGTTAATTGTTTCTATTTCAAATGCTAATGTAAAAAATTTATTAATTTGTGTTAGTTTCTTTAACTCTTTTATAGTTGATTGGTTGCTTAGACAAAAAGTAACAACTAACATAAATATGTTTTATATTTACCAACTCCCTATTCCCCGCCTAACCGAAACAGACCCACAATTTAAACCCATAGTCGAACGCGCAGCGGCGTTAATCTGCACCATCCCTGAATTTGATGATTTAAAAACCGAACTGGCAGAACAAGGTTATGATTTTAATACCGTTCGTGGTGAGCTTGTCGAACCATGCCCTTCGACAAGCTCAGGGCGAACGGATTTTGAGATTCGCGCCGAACTCGATGCCATTATTGCCCACCTTTACGGCTTAACCGAAGCCGAATTTGCCCATATATTAAAAACCTTCCCCATTGTCAAAGAAGAGATTAAAACGGCGGCAATGGCAGAATTTAAAAAACTCGCAAAAAAACAGGATAAATAAAATGGCTTATAATAAATTTACTTTAACGACAGTCAAACAAAAGCTAGGCGTAGATAACTGCACGCTTAATTTTTTACCTAAAGTATTCTCTGAATTTAAAGTTTCAGAGCAATTATTAAATGAACTTTCTGATGTAGAAGGCGCGGCAATTGCCACTGAAAAAGCAAAATCTGAACTGATTGTAATGCCAATCGTGAAAGAATTAAAACGCCATAACAAAGATAAATTCAGTTATTTTTCTGGCTATAAATTCAATGTAGATAGTAAAAAAGGCTTAACTGGATTTTGTGATATTTTATTTTCAGCAGAACCTTATAAACAGGAAATAGAGTCTCCTATTTTTTATATAGTCGAGGCAAAAAATGATGTATTGGAATCAGGTTTTGGACAATGCGCTGCCGAAATGATTGCCGCGCAATTATTTAATGAAAAACAAGGCAGTTCAAATAAAGTGATTTATGGTTGCGTGACCAATGCTTTTACTTGGTGCTTTTTAAAATTAGAAAATAACAAAGTTTTTATTGATACTAATCATATTCCCTTAACATTAACCGAGCCGCATCAAGTATTAGCCGTTTTGCAATGGATATTAGCAATGACAACTCAAGAGACACAACATGATTAGTAAATATTTCAATCCCTATACCGATTTTGGTTTTAAAAAGCTGTTTGGTGAAGAAGGCAGTAAAGACTTATTAGTGGATTTTTTAAATCAGTTATTACCTGATTATCATCAAATTACTGAATTAAGTTTTAAAAATCCTGAAAATAATGCAGATACTAGCTTAGAACGAAAAGCGGTTTTTGATATTTATTGCCAAAGCGCGAGCGGCGAAAAGTTTATTGTGGAAATGCAAAAAGCTAAATTAAATTTTTTTAAAGACCGCTCTTTGTTTTATTCAACCTTTCCCATTCGAGAGCAATCTAAAAAAGGAGTGTGGAATTTTAAACTGTTACCCGTTTATTTTATTGCTATTTTAGATTTTGAATATGACGAACAAGAAGAGGCGCGAAAATTTCGCCGTGATGTCTGTTTAAAAGACCAAGATGGTGATATTTTTTATGACAAACTGCATTTTAAATTCTTGCAAATGCCATTGTTTAATAAACAGGAACATGAATTGGAAACGCATTTTGATAAATGGGTGTATTTTTTAAAACACTTAGAAGACTTCGATCATATTCCAAATATATTAAATGAACCGATTTTTCAAAAAGGTTTTGAGATTGCTGAATTAGCGCATTTATCCGCTGACCAATATGATGATTATCAAAAAAGTCTATTTCAACACGCAGAAGCTCAATTAGCCTTGGATACGTCATTTGAAGACGGTATGAAAAAAGGTAAATTACAGCGTAATATTGAAATTGCTAAAGCTATGCAAGCAAAAGGTTTTGATATAAAAACCATTATGGAAATTACAGGCTTGAGTGAAAAAATAATCAATCAGTTAATAACCTAATTATGCCAACTATCTACGATAATATCGAAAATCAATTAGCGACCGCGTTAAAAGATTCTTTTAACGAAGCCTATAAAGCCGATATTTGCGTAGGCTATTTTAATTTACGCGGCTGGAATAATTTTGCGGGTTACGTTGATAAGTTCGCAGGCGGTGACGATCAGCAATGCCGTTTGATTGTCGGAATGCAAACGCGACCGCAAGAAATAATCAAAAATCATTATCACGGCATAGACACCGCTATTGAAGCAAAAGATATTAATCCACTGAAAAGACAGTTAGCCGAAGAGTTTAGAACGCAATTAACGCTAGGTATTCCAACCACTCAAGACCAACAAACCTTAAACCAACTCGCCGAGCAGTTGAAAGATGAAAAATTGGTGGTGAAGTTATTTGTGGAGTATTCACTTCATGCCAAGCTGTATTTAATTCACCGTGCTGATAAATTTACGCCCATATTGAGTTATTTAGGCAGTAGTAATTTAACGATGGCAGGCTTAGGACATCAAGGCGAGTTGAATATTGATGTACCCGATAAAGACGCGGCGGAAAAACTGTGTAACTGGTTTGAAGACCGTTGGGACACGCGCTATTGTTTGGACATCAGCAAAGACTTGATTGATATTATTGAAGAAGGCTGGGCAAAGCCAAAAATACCGTACAGCATTTATTTAAAGATGGCGTATCACTTATCACAAGAAGCCCGCGCTGGTGTGAATGAATTTAAACTGCCTACGGTGTTTAATAAGGAATTGTTGGATTTTCAGCAAAAAGCGGTGTTGATTGCGGCGAATTATTTGAATAAGCGCGGCGGTGTGTTAATCGGTGATGTGGTTGGACTGGGTAAAACCTTAACCGCGACCGCGTTAGCCAAGCTATTTGAAGATGATTTTTTTCTGGAAACCTTGATTATTTGCCCGAAAAATTTAACGGCTATGTGGGAGGATTACGCGCACCGTTATCACTTACACGCTAAAGTTTTATCGATTAGCAAAGCGAAAGAGCTGGATAAGTTACGTCGTTATCGTTTGGTTATCATTGATGAAAGCCATAACCTGCGTAATAGCGAAGCCAAGACCTATAAAATCGTTGAAGAATATATTAAACACAATAATAGCAAAGTCATTTTGCTCTCTGCTACCCCTTACAACAAGGCTTATTCTGATTTAGCAGGGCAATTAGGTTTGTTTATTGAAGATCATCAAGATTTAGGCATTAGCCCTGAATGCTTGATGAAAGAAATCGGCGGTCAACATGAATTCAGCGCGAAATATCAAATATCGCCGCGCTCACTTGCCGCTTTTGCCAAAAGTAACCATGCTGATGATTGGCGTGAACTCATGCGCCTTTACTTGGTACGCCGTACTCGTGGCTTTATTAAAAATAATTATGCTCAGCTTGATGCTGAAAAAGACCGTTATTACTTAACTTTTTCAGATAATAGCCGACTGTATTTTCCTGACCGAATAGCCAAAAAAGTTGAATATCATTTTGATGAGCAGGATAAAAATGATCCTTATGCTAAGTTGTATTCACCAACAGTAGTGGCTTGGATTGATAAGCTGTTGTTGCCGCGTTATGGCTTGAAAGAATTTTTAGACACGAAGCCCAAAAGACTACCGAAACCAGCCGAACAAATCATTATTGAGAACTTAACGCGGGCGGGTAAACGTCTGAAAGGTTTTGCTAAAACTAATTTATTTAAACGGCTGGAAAGTGGTGGCTATGCGTTTTTACTGTCGGTCTATCGGCATATTATGCGTAATTACGTTTATATTTATGCACTGCAAAATAATTTGGAAATTCCTATTGGTCAACAGGAAAGTAGCTTGCTCGATAGTTTGTTAACTGATGAAGACGTGGAGCTGGGAGCTGATGGTTCTTTTGAGTTCCATGCCGATACTGCAAGATATTTTCAGGATGCAAAAGATATTTATAATTCGTTAGAGCGGAAGAAATTTAAGTGGATAGGCAGTGATTTATTTAGGCAACAACTTAGATTAGCTTTAACAGAAGATAGCGTTCATCTTAATCAGATTTTAAAACTTGCTCCGCACTGGCACGCTGAAAAAGACCGAAAATTACAAGCCTTGCATGAATTAATCACGGTTAAACATTCGTTTGAAAAACTGCTGATTTTTACGCAGTTTTCAGACACCGCAGATTATTTAGCCCAGCAATTGAATTTAAAAGGTGTCGAAAGTTTGGCTTGTGTGACAGGAAAACATGAAAATCCTACCGCTATTGCGCATTGTTTTAGCCCAGTTAGTAATAAAAAAGACAGTGTTGCAGAACAGGAAATTAGGGTTTTGATTACCACCGATGTGTTAAGTGAAGGGCAAAACCTACAGGATGCACATATTGTGGTGAATTATGATTTGCCTTGGGCGATTATCCGCTTGATTCAACGTGCAGGACGGGTGGATAGAATAGGGCAGCAAGCCGATACGATTTTGTGTTATTCGTTTTTACCTGAAGACGGTATTGAAAATATTATTTCCTTACGCCGTCGATTAATGCAGCGCATTGAACAAAATGCCGATGTAATGGGCGCAGATGAACGTTTTTTTGAAGGCGATCCTATCAATATTCACGATTTATACAGTGAAAACTCTAGTATTTTAGAAGAGCAGGATGACGAAGACGTTGATTTGTCTTCTTATGCGTTTCAAATTTGGAAAAATGCCACCGATGCGAAACCAGAGTTAAAACAGATTATTCCTAAAATGCCAAATGTGGTTTATAGCAGTAAAGCAGGTAATGAACAAACGCCAGCAGGGGTGATTGTTTATGCTAAAACGTCACTAAATAATGATGTGTTAACGTGGTTAAATGATAAGGGTGAAATTATTACCCAGTCGCAATTCACTATTCTTAAAGCCGCCGCTTGTGATTTTAATACCGCAATAACGGCTAGTGCTGATAATCACCATGAGCTAGTCGCACAAGGCGTGGCTTATATAAAACAGGCTGATTCCTCTATGGGCGGACAATTAGGCAAGAAAAACGGCGCACGTTATCAAGCCTATCATCGTTTAACCCGTCATTATGAATCGAATAAAAACAGTTTGTTTGAGGATAAAGCATTAAAAAAAGCCATTGATGAACTGTATCACTATCCGTTAAAGGAATACGCCAGAGATGCGATTAGTCGGCATTTAAAAGTTAATATTGATGATATAACTTTTGCCGAGTTGGTTTTAGGTTTGCGCGAAGAAGACAAATTTTGTCAGATAGAAATTCAAACCGCTATCAATCAAGAACCGAGTGTTATCTGTTCATTGGGTATTGTGGTTTGATGTCTAAATCGACCCCAACAAGTCTATGCACTGTATGGCTTAAATAAATATTATTGAAGGTGGAAAATGAAAATTGTTTTAGACATTGAAGATAAAAGCTATCAAACGATTTTAGATTTCATTAGCTTATTGCCTGAACATAAATGTCGTGTACTAATGGATGAAACTAAAAAACTGAACTTAGCGGAACAACCAGAAAATAAAGAAATTCCCCGTAATTCTAAGCCACACAAGTTACTACCTTTGGGAACTAAGCTGTTAGTGGCTATTACCATTCACAATATAAAAGCGTTAGATGAAGATTTATTACCGCATTTAAAGTTAAGAAATGAGTACGAATTAGGCAATGATTTTTATCAATCCAGATTGTCAGTAGATACCCAATTTGTTGAAGTGACCATCGGAGAGCCAACCGCCTTGCAAACGTCTAGGCAGGAAATAAAAGAAGGCGGCTTATTCCTTCTGTTTAAAGGTTTAAATCAAACAGGCGTTTTAACCAGCTCAATAACACTTCCACTTCAAGAAGTTATTCAACAAATTGATAAGAATGATTTATTTCAAAAAAAAATAGATATAAAAGTAGCTATTGTTGTCGATAGCTTAAATTACGCTTTCACTCGTTTATCAGAACAATATGAACCTTGGCGAAAATCCCATACAGGAAATATCTATGACCGCATTTTGTATCAGGAAAAAAACGAAAAATGGTATCCACTTGATGTACTGAGAAATGTTGTGTCTGTTAAACAAGATGAGCATGAGTTAGCTTTTAAAGCTAGACAAAAGGCAATGGAAAATAAAGAGCCAACCGCCTAAAGTCACACAAATTTTTATTGTTCTATTTTCACTCTTTAAGCAAACCATACTCAACCGCTCTGTAAATTGCCATATTAAAAGAATATAAACATAAATATGGTTTTTATATAAAAACATAATTATGTTTTAGATAAGAATACTCTAATGGCTTGTTCGACAAAGGTATCAATGGTTGGGTAACTATTTTTCAGCGTTGACTTGATAGCAATGTCCATTTGCTCTTTTAGGTCTTCGGGGATTGCTGGGCTAATACGGACATACTCCACGCCTTCTTTACGATGGCTTTTGCGTCCTGTTTTTGTTCTTTCGGTAGGCTGTACGACTTCCTGAATGATATGGGCATTTTTTTGATTTTTTGCCGAGGGAATTTTCCCTAGTAAGTCGTTTATTGCCGCGTTGTTTTGTGTGGTCTTGGTCATAATTAAAATTTGTTAGAAAGTAGGGTGATAATTTCTTGTGCGAGCTGGGCTATTTCTTGTTTCGCGCTTTTCGCTTCATCGTTGACAACGTGTCCTGAAAATAGAAGCGAACGGGCATAAGCAATGCGGTTTCTTATTTCTGTCGCTAGTATGGGTACGTCATGTTTTTGGAGGTTTTCGCGTATTTGTTGCGGCAGTGTGGTGTTAGCAACGGTCATGGTTAAAACGATAGCAGCGGAAAGCGCGGTATTTTTCCTTTGCTCTTTGCTGATAACTTCGAGTGTTTGAACGACTGCCAGCGCGTCAAAGGGCGATGCTTTGCAAGGTATCAATACCAGGTGTGAAATAGCGAGGCATTCATAAAGTTCTTTTGATAGGTAGGGAGGGGTATCAATCAAAACAATATCGAATCCTGCTATTTTTTCTTCCAATTCAGCATAACTTTTAAAACTGGTACGTTCTATCAGTTTGACACTTCCAGATTCATCGAATACTTGCAGTAGTGAAGTAATTGATCCTTGTGGGTCAATATCCACCAATACGCATTGATAGCCATTTTGCACAAAATAGCCGTAGAGGTTAAGCGACAGGGTGGATTTACCAACCCCGCCTTTATTCGCTTTTCTAAGACTGATAATGCGTAACACATCACCGCGCACTGTAAACACCATTGAATATAATCTATCGCCAATATAGCCCAAAGCAATAAACCGTGCCTCGCCATAATCTTTGCGTGTATCTGCCCAAATCTTCGCCGTTGTTAAATCAAAATCCGCCGCTAACTCAAAACTAATACCCCGTTCACGGATATTTTTCTCGTTTTTCGTTCTGTCAAATTCGATATTCATTTATCAATGTCATCCCATAAGGTTTCAACTGGGTAATATTCACCACGTTGCATTTCTTGCCAACCCATACTAAAACTTTCTACGGCATTATTAAACCGTTCTACTGCGCATTGAGGAATAGCCTGTTCCATTTTTTTAAGTGATACGCTTTTTTCAGAAGTCAAAATACCGCATAACTCTTCAAATTTTTTATTCATAATTCAATCCTCGCCAGATTTTCCATAATCGCCTTATTCAATTCTGCTTCTTCGTTTAATTGCGCTGCAAATTCGATTTTTAACGCACTAAACCGCTCGTTAAAATTAAAATCATCCTCTTCATCAGGCAAACCGACATAACGCCCCGCAGTCAGCACACAATCCAATTCTTTGACACGCTCAATGGATGCTGAACAACAAAACCCCTTGATGTCTTCATAGTCGCCGTCTGGATTTCGCCACACATGGTAAGTCGCGGCAATTTGTTTTATATCCGCTTCGGATAGTTCACGCGTGCGGCGATTGATTAAATGCCCTAGGTTGCGTGCATCAATAAACAAAATTTCGCCACTACGGTCTTTAAACTGCCCACTGCTACGATTACGCCTCATAAACCACAAAGCGGCTGGAATTTGCGTATTTAAGAACAATTTAGCGGGTAAATTAACGATGCAATCAATCACATTGCCGTCTTCAATCAACGCACGGCGAATTTCACCCTCGCCACTGCTTTTAGAAGTTAACGCGCCTTTTGACAATACAACCCCCGCTTGTCCATTGGGGGCTAAGTGATAGATGAAATGCTGTAGCCACGCAAAATTGGCATTCCCTGCGGGTGGTGTGCCGTATTGCCAGCGTCCATCACCGCGTAATAATTCGCCGCTCCAGTCACTGACATTAAACGGTGGATTGGCAATAATAAAATCGGCTTTTAAATCTTTGTGTGCGTCGTTTAAAAACGAACCTTCGTTGTTCCATTTCACCTGTGAGCTATCAATGCCACGAATGGCAAGGTTCATTTTGGCTAGTCGCCAAGTGGTTTGGTTGCTTTCCTGCCCGTAAATTGAAATATCATCAAGTCGCCCTTGATGCTCTTGGATAAACTTTTCCGACTGTACGAACATTCCACCCGAACCACAACACGGATCAAATACCCGCCCTTTGTACGGTTCAAGCATATTCACCAGTAATTCAACAATACTGCGCGGGGTATAAAACTGCCCGCCCTGTTTGCCTTCGGCTAAGGCGAATTCACCCAGAAAATACTCGAACACATGACCCAATACATCAGCACTCCGCGATTTAGCATCACCCAGTGCGATATTGGCAATTAAATCAATCAAGCCGCCTAAACTGGTTGGGTCAAGGTTTGATTTAGCAAAGCCTTTGGGCAAAACACCGCCTTTAAGTGCAGCGTTTTCGTGTTCGATAACATCCATTGCCGTATCAACCAATGTGCCGATATGGGGCTGTTTGGCGTTTGATTGCAGATATGACCATCGGGCTTCTTGTGGCACGAAAAAGATATTTTCAGCTTGGTACTCGTCGCGGTCTTCTGGATCAGCTCCTGCATAGTCGCCTTCACCTTGTACCAGTTTGGCATGGTGTTCTTCAAACGAATCGGATATGTACTTGAGAAAAATTAACCCTAAGACAACGTGCTTGTATTCGGCTGCATCAATGTTTTTCCGTAATTTATCAGCCGCTTTCCAGAGTTGTTTTTCTAACGGTTCTTCGTTGGTGGGTTTAGCTTTTGCCATGTTGGTTTGAATTGTGTTTTTTACGCGCATAAAAAACCAGCATTGTAGCGGGTTCGTTTTTACCTTGTAGATTTATTGCTTAAATCTGCCAATGAATTCGTAATAAAAAACCGCTTTGATGCAATCGCGGCGGTTTATTCTCGTTTTCACTAATCCATAACCTAAGGTAATGCACTAACGAGTGCGTGTAGTGTATCACACAGCTTAACTGAGCCTTGCCAGTGGTTCATTGTTTGGTTTCACCGCCCTTTTTTTATGATTGTTAAATACACGTTGTCATAGCGGTTAGCTTCACATCATCCAACGGGGGTTAATTAACCGCATGAATTTTACAGTTTATGGTACATTGGTTCATACTGTTTTCCATGTAAATGCAATGATAGTCTAATCATTGTAACCCAGCCGACTAGAACAGTATGTTTAAAGCTAACATAAACCCATGCTGCACAAGGTATTGCTAGACAATCTCGTACCAATGTATCAAAATTGAATGCCGTCATAATTAATGTATTGTAGCGTTACGCAATAACGTTTTAGACTCCAATATAAAAAAACCGAACCCTTAAAACAAGGTCGTAGGTTTTTGCGTTTTGCCTTCATCAAACAGCTTTGGCAAAGATGTTTTAACACAACGCAAAGATTCATGGCTAAAGGACAATAGCGATATGAAAAAAATAACAACTAAATATTCTACTGCTAAATCTGTAGATAATAACAAACCGTTGCCCTACATTAGCCGTTTCATAACTAATGAAATACCTCATGTTGGTGACATTGGGGTATCAGAATTAGTGGTTCTTAAGAGATTTGAAGAGTATCTGGAAAAGTATCCATACATAGAAACGCTGATTTTTGAATTCGGTGACTATTTTACATTCAAAGGCTACCTAAAAGAAAAAAAGGTAAAAGTATCTACAAATGAAGGAATACAGACAGAGATTGATTATGAGCCTAAAGTAAAGTTATTAACCGATTGCCATATTCGATTACGCTATTCTGTCATTGATGATACTCAAGACGATAAACAAAGGATGGAATATTTCCTAGAAATTCAATATAAAAATAATAAACATATTGAATTTATTAATAAAAGTATTGAATTAATTAAAAATGCTTTTTTAAAAAAGCGTGAAAATTTTAGCTTGAAAAATAATTATGAAGATGATAGTGAATATGATATTGAAGACGATATTGAACCTTCATTTCTCAGACCGTTTACTGTTGAGGAATTAACTAAAGCCAGTCTTTTCAAAGTTGCATTACTAAATTACAAGCTGTCGTTTTTTGGTAACAATGAGGATTTAACTGACCTTGTCGGCTACCTATTTAAAACTGATGCACCAAAGATAAGAGCTTTATCCTACATTGGTTATGATGAAAAAAGTCGAGGCTATTATTTTCCTGAATTTGCTTATAACGCGAAGGGTGAAAGACTTAAAATCAATGCAGATAAATACTTTACCGATGCAAATATTAAGCCATTTAAAAATTGTAACGATACCATAATAAGTGGATTAGAACCGATAGACTTACAACAATTTATCACATTAATTAATACGGCTTATGGATACAAAGGTTTATTAGCACTTGGCTTTTATGTATCTAGCTTATTCAGTAATCAGATTTTTAAGCATTACGGGTTTTTTCCAATCTTAAGTCTATACGGTAGTCCACACACAGGTAAAAGTTTCCTTTCCAAATTGCTGAATCGTTGCCTATTCATTGATAGCGAAGGTCAAACCATGACATCATCGAACACAGCCAAAGGAGAACTGAGAAAAATCAGTCAAACATCGAGCCTTGTTTGTGCTTTACTTGAAGGCAGAAAAAATAGTCGATTTGATTACGATAGTATCTTGCCGCTTTATAATCGCAATACGTTATATTCTCGTGCCACAGCCTCAAAAGACAATAGTATTCACGATTTACACTTTAGAACTGCATTGTCTTTTGTCTGGAATCATGAATGCTTTACATCAAAAGCAGCAAAAGAACGTGTTATCAGTCTTTATTTTCCTGATAGTGATATTACTGAAAATACAAGAAAAGAGTGGATTGAATTAAACAAATACACACCTGAACAATTGGCAAGAGTAGGTGATTTCTTATTAAGAAATCGTACGCGGATTGAGTCTGAATTGATTGGGTGGATAACACATTATGCAACGTCATTAAAAAATGACGGGGTTATTGTATCCCGTATTGCTGAAAATTACGCCATAGCTTTAGGCAGTATTAGATGCTTCATGGAACTAACAAGAATTAGCACTATTGATACTGAGAGCTTGGCACGTTACACCTTTGAATGCGCTAGGAATAAATTAGAGATTGCTAAAACTGAATTGCATTTGGCAGAACAATTTTTTGAATTGATTCGGGAACTTGATAATAAAGATACTCAAGATCATGGAGTAGTATGTACTGATGGCACAGTGGTTATACATCTACCAACTACGCTAAGCTATCTAAAAAGTTTGGGGAATTTTGCTGATAAAGAGTTTGATAGAAGAGAATTGGTTCATCAGTTAAAAAAGCATGAGCGGTTTATTACTATTAAAAGTACACGCTACTTTGGAAATATTTGTGATGCGTATCATTTTAAAAAAACCTATAGTATCATTTTAAAACTTACAGCCTTACAGCCTTACAAAATATTTAAACTGTTGCCATTCAATTGGTTATATTTTAATTCTGTAAGTAATATGTAAGTTTAGTAAGATAAATATTTTGATGATACCAACGAGTGACAATTTTTAGAACATTAAGGTAATACTCCATGACGATAACGTTTATAGAAAATTCGTATCCAAATATAAAATCCAATCTCAATCTGAACGCGAATTTTCAATCAGATAGACATTCCATACCAACTTTTAGGATTCCACAATCGTCTGATCTGTCGCATATTGATAATTGCTATCTTTTAGGTACGATTAGTCCGCTTTTTGCTCCACACCAAGTCTCTCGCGATTATCTTGAAATAAAAACGGATAAGCATTTGTTGAGTATTGCCCCAACCCGTACAGGTAAAGGACGTGGTTTGATTTTGCCTAATCTGTTACATCTACCGAACCATTCGGTATTTGTGATTGATCCAAAGGGTGAAAACGCACTGGTTTCTGCCAAATACCGAAAAGAACAAGGTCATGAAATTATCATTTTTAATCCTTACGGGATTTTTGCTGATAAGTTTAAGGAACTAGGCTTTACTCAGTTTCAATGTTTTAATCCTCTCGCTAATTTAGACCCAGAAAGCGATAGTTTTACTGATGATGTTGCCATTATTGCAGAAGCTTTAGTTTATGACGACAATGGTGGGAGCAAAGATTCTCACTGGATTGATTCAGCGCGTGGATTGATTGAGTTTTTGATTACTTATCTTGTCATTCAAGAAAATGAACAAGCAACTCTAGGACGTTTACGTTCGATTCTATCAGGTGGCTATTCCACACTAGAAAAAGAAGTTCTCGACAAAGCAATCAAAAATCCCAATCCAATGATCTATGAAAATGTTGGACGTTATTCAAAAGACACTAATGAGATTCATAGCGTTATTGCAACAGCAGAGACGCAGACTCGCATTTTGAAAAGTAAGTCAATTTGTTCGGCGTTAGACGGTGAAGCCTTTAACTTTGAGCAGATGAAACATAAAAAAATGTCGGTTTATTTAGTATTACCGTCTGAGCGTTTAGTGACTCACGCACGTTATTTGCGGCTGGTTTTATTGGTAGCCATGTCGCAGTTTATGCGTTCTGAAAAAGGAGAACATCAGGTGTTAATGATGTTGGATGAGTTTGCCAATCTGGGGAAGTTAAACATTATTGAACACGGTTATAGCTTGATTGCAGGTCATGGTGTGACGCTCTGGTCATTCGTACAGAATTTAACGCAATTACAAAATCTGTATCCTAAAAATTGGGAAACCTTTATTGCTAATTCTGAAGTCGTGACAGTATCTGATGTGAATGATGTCACAACCGCCGATTACTTTAATCGTCGTGCTGGTAAGGAAGAAGTGCGTAAAACCACTTCAAAAGCTGAAACTGATGAATCTAATGGAGAAACCCGTAGACACCATAGTAACACTACTACTAATATGGTATGGGAAGATAGTTTGCCAGTTACTACTCTTTATAATGCTCCTCCATATACACTGTTTTTGTTTTTTTCAGGTCAAGCGATGCCTACTGTATGTACAAAGTTGATGTATGACCATGATAGCTCATTTAAAGCACGAGCTGCTCCACACCCGATGCACCCACGGACTATTTATGATGAAGTGCAACTATAATAGAAAATAATTATTAGGCATTCATTTTCCTATTTTTATTCCATAGATTATGATGAGTATATTCCCGATACCAGTGGAACTGAACCTGGAACTGAACCGCTATGAGGTTATTATGCCAACAAAAATCAAAACAATACTATTGGTTATTGCCTTTGTGTTGCTCTGGGCGGTGCTTCAATCTTTGACTGGTGTACCACTGAAGATGTGAATTTTTATGACTGTTAATATTGTCTGATATGGCTATGACATACAATTCCAAAGGGTATTTGATTCTGGAGATAGCGCGTGGCAAATATCGTCTTTATAGTTTTTTATTATTGATAGCCGCTTACTATTTTCATGCTATCAGTCCTACACCTAAAGGTGAAGACTTGACTATTGTGGCGATTATTTGCATTCTGTGGGCGATAACACTGTTATGGCGGTCTTTTTTCTCTCAACCACTCATTTTCGATACTCATCAGAAATGTATATTTCGCGGTCGTCATTTAGTCACCCGTTTTTCAGACATTGAGTATGTTGAACAACGGAGAGAAAAAACAAGAGTTGGCATTTTTTACTGGGTACGACTGCATTTGAAGCGATCTCGTAAATTGAATTTAGGCTATCAGGATTCCAATGTAGCCATAACCATTGCTGATGTCATTGAAAAACCAGTGCGTGGGGGTGATAGTTGGCTATAAGTTTATAGGTCTGATGATCCAATCCGTCCGCATTCTCACCCTAATGCGCACTCACCCAATAGACCTAACATAATGGTCTTTGGTAACTGCGGTGTATGTTTTGATCGTTTAAATTCATAAGGCACAACACGGTATGCCTTTAGGAATCAAACGGTCTGGATTAGAGTTTTCTGAGAACATTCATTGATACAAACAGCCTCATGGGATCATCGGTAAAGGGCTGAAACACGTCAAACTGCTGATAAAAGCCCAGTGCATCGTTATCCAATACATCCAGAATAACACCCAGGGCGGGTAGTCCTTTATCAGTCAAACAAACGCTTTGCCGTAATGCACTGACTAAGGTTTTTTCGCCTAAACCCTGTTTTTGGACACAGCGATTAACGGCTAACCGTGCCAATAAAACCACGGGAACAGGATAAGCGGGTAAGTTTTTATCAGCAGGAATCTGTTCACGACTGACTGTGCTTGAGGCAAGTGTGTAATATGCGCCAATCATGGCTTTTTTCGTGTCCTCTTGAGCTTGTTGTGTGACCAACACCCAGGTGGCACTGAGTCCCAGATTTTTATTTTTATCGGCATAACGGCTTAAAAATACATTCATGTCTGGCTTACCACAATCAAACAATTTGACATCATGCTGCTGTAAATCAAGTAACACAAACTGACTGACAAAAGTCACTGAAAACCCTCATCATCAAATCGCCTGGCTGCTTTGACTAAGCGTGAACTGGGTTCTAATGTTGTGTCTTCACACAGTGCAACAAAACGATCAAATTGCTGATGAGTTAATTTGATTTCAGTTTGCTGTTGAATGATTTGCGGCGAGTTTTCCCGAATTAATCGGGTAATGTATTCGGTTAAAGATGAACAACCTAATGCGGCTGACGCACGTTCTGCAATTTGTTTAGTTTCTAAATCAACGCGCAATTCTATTCGTTGATTGTTTGATGATGATACGGTTGCCATGATGCCCCCCATTTGAGTCTGTATTAGAGAATAGTCTATCATAACGGAAAATTGCCGTACAAATATCAAATAATATAAAGCATCATAGCTCATAATCATCATAAGTCTGCAACACCTCTTCCTGAGTAATACCCAGATACCGAAGTGTTGAGGTAGTATTGGAGTGATTCAACACTTTGGCAATCTTTTCAATCGGCACACCGTCTTTGTACATCGCCATGCCACGAGACTTACGCATACTGTGGGTATTGATCCTGAGACCCACCAATTCCCCTGCGTCTTTAAACACCCGACTCACGGATACTCGGCTAATGGGTTTATCTTTGGCTCGATTGCTGTGGACTTGGAACAACCACACATCACCAGGATGTTCCTGTTGTCGTCTGGCAATGACTGAGATAGCCGTTGCATTGAGTCGAATCAATTTTTGTTTGCCAGTTTTCGCTTCAATCAACTTGAGTGAGCGTTCTTCCAGATTCAAATCACGGTACTGGAGTTTTAAGAGATCACTAATCCGCAACGACAAATTGACACCCACTTTCCAAATATCGGCATACAGTTGTCCAAACTTTTTAGTGAGGACAGCGTGCATCATTTCAATTTGGGTTTTACTGGCAGCGTCAACCGATTGCATTTTAGGTGTTATTTTGTTGTTAAAGTTAATCTGTGTTACATAGAGTAACCCAGTAAACCTCTAATGACAATAAAATCAAGCCCTTGCTAAGTAACAGTAGAAGCTTTTGTTACTTAGCAAGTATTCACTAGCGTTATGTATGCTATCAATGATAGCATATTGATTTATTCATTAAGGAGGCGACATGGCGAGTCTAGTGGTACGCAATATTGATGACAAAATAATCCAAGCCTTAAAAGCGCGGGCAGGTCAACATGGTGTCAGTGCAGAAGCGGAACATCGGCGCATTTTGGAAGCGGTATTATTGCCACATCAGAAAAAGAACTTTGCTGAAATATTAATGGCAATGCCGCCTGTGGGGATAGAGTCTGATTTTGAACGCGTGGATGATTATAAAAAGTACGATGTATTTGATTGATACCAATGTTATTAGTGAGTTGAGAAAAGAACAGAAAGCCAATGCAGGGGTTAAAACGTTTTTTCAACAGGTCATTGAACAAGAACTGCCACTTTTTATCAGTGTGATTACGGTGGGTGAACTACGACGCGGCGTGGAAATGATTCGCTATCGTGGTGATAGCGAGCAGGCAACGATTTTAGAACGATGGCTACTCACGATTATTGAACAGTATGCTGACAATATAGTGGCATTCGGTGAATTGGAAGCTCAAGTATGGGGTCGATTACGAGTACCACATTATGAGAATGCGTTGGATAAACAGATTGCAGCGACGGCTTTAACCCATGATTTAATTTTAGTGACTCGAAACGTGGATGATTTTGCTGCTACAGGTGTGAAATTGCTTAATCCATTTGTATAACATTCATATTTTGCTACGAGTCTGTGTTTTAATTCGGTAAGCCATTACTAAAAATGAATAATGAATCAAGTTAATCTTCTAAAAATCATAGCACTAAATGGCAGCCAAAACTTTGCGTTTGAAGAATTATGCTGTCAACTTGCATCGCTAGAACCTCGCTTAGAAGGAGCTTCTTTTATTCGCAAAGGACGTGGTGCTGATGCTGGGGTTGAATGTTACATACGCCATACAAATGGACTTGAAACTGGTTGGCAAGCAAAGTTCTTTGACTGTTTCGATTCTGGTCAAATGTCTCAACTTACCGAATCATTCAAAACGGCTGTCGAAAAACATCCTCAATTAACCCGCTACATTGTTTGTTTACCAATTGATCTTAAAGATGGTCGTACTGGTAAAAATAAAACTGAAGGTGAACGCTGGCTAGATTGGAAAACAACACGACTGGCAGAACTTGATGAGAAACGCACGATAGAAATTGAATTATGGCAAGCCACAAACATTCGAGAACGACTTTTTCGCCATGACCCACATTATGCAGGACGGATGGCATTTTTCTTTTCTGAACTACACTTTTCAGTTGCTTGGTTTTCTCAAAAATTCAATTTCGCCTGCACTACATTAGGCAGTCGCTATACACCAGAATTCCATGTGTCATTACCTGTCCGTCAAACTTTTCGTGGTATTAATCGTGATAGTTGGCTTGAAGAACAATGTGAAAATTGGGTAAGCCAATTAACTAAGCATTTCAATTCTGTTTATTCAAAATTACAGAAGTCAGATATTGCAATAAGCGATACTGAATTAATATCAGGCAATACTCGAAATCTTACAACTTCATTAAATCAAAACTATCCACTTACCGAACTTTATCCACTAGCTGATTGGAATCATAAAATTAGTACGTTAAAAGAAAATACTCGTAACTGTTTGGAGTATTTTTGGCGTAATAGAGATAGTCAAGAAATTAGTAAGGAAGATCAAGATTCCTATAATTACGCTCTAAACGAACTATTCAAGTTTGAACAAGTTCTTAATGATATAGAAAACGCCATACATTCAGATGCTTGGCAATTATCAAACGAACAAGCTGTACTGATTTTCGGTGAAGCAGGTTCAGGTAAATCGCATCTATTAGCAGACATAGCGGCTGATGCTATTAAAAATGGGCAACCCGCTATTTTGTTAATTGGTAGCCAATTCTTTGAGCAAGACCCTAGAACTCAAATACTTCAGCATTTAGATTTACGCAATATTAATTTTTCAACGTTTCTTGGAGCATTGGATGCTGCTGGACAAGCAGCTAATATTCGAGCCTTACTAATGATTGACGCATTGAATGAACGACATGGTATTAACCTATGGTCTGAATATCTTGCACCATTTATTGCTGAAATTAAGCAATATCCACATCTTGCGCTTGTAGTTTCCTGTCGCACCACTTACCTAAATTTTATCGTTCCACCTGATTCTGTTTTGCACAAAAATCTGTATCGTCTTGAACATCATGGCTTTGCTGATAACGGTGGATATGCCGCTCGTGCCTATTTAACGAAACGAAAAATAGTACGTCCTAGTGCGCCTAATTTATTACCTGAATTTAATAATCCACTGTTTTTGAAAACCTGTTGCGATAGTTTGGATAGACAAGGACTCAATACCTTTCCGCGCGGAGTGCAAGGATTAACACAATACTTCAATTTTTATCTTAAAGCGTTGACCAAGGAAATTGAGTTACGCATGAAATTAGTGAAACGAGAAAAAATTATTGAACGCGCATTGAACAAATTAACTGATTACTTACTGATAAATCAATCGCCCTATTTGCCACTGGCTGAAACAATTAACCGTTTAGATTCAGTATTTCCATCACTTGGACAACAAGACAGAAGCCTATTAAGTGAGCTGGAACATGAAGGCATTATTACCATTGAACCCGTTTACATCAGCGCAAATGAGCAAGATGAACACGTTCGGTTTACTTTTGAGCGGTTCAGTGATTTTCAAATTGCAGGCTATTTATTGGAACAGCACATCAAAGGTAGTCATGCTTTTCAACCACTCGTTCCTCACACGCCTTTACATGACTTTTTAGCCCGTGAAAATATTTATCAGTTTGCTGGAATTATTGAAGCTTTAGCAGTTTTATTACCCGAACAAACAGAATTTGAAATACTTGATTTATCGTTACCTGATGAATTTCATTATCGTTGGATACTGGAAAACGCATTTTTAGAAAGCTTGCTATTACGTCGCCAAGATCGTTTTACTGAAAAAACTCGTCAATTAGTGATTGACTTATCAAGTTATGAAAATCATTGGCTAAATACACTGATAGCAATTAGTACAGAACCAGATAACCGATTTAATGCTCGCTATCTGCACAATAAATTAATCTCTTTATCCATGCCAAAACGTGATGCAGATTGGTCTATTAATATTGCAGAAATGAATATTGAGGAAGGCTCGCATCTTGATATTTTGCTGTCATGGGCTGTGGAATCTGGCTTTGATGAAATCGAACCAAAACGAGTCGAATTAGCGGCAATCATTTTAACCTGGTTATTTTCAACATCTCATCGCACTATTCGTGATAAAGCAACAAAATCTTTAACGGCATTATTAGCATCACGCTTACCCTTGGCAGTTAAATTAATTGAAATGTTCAAAACAGTTGATGACCTTTATATTTTAGAACGCTTATTAGCTTCATGTTATGGCGCAACATTACAAGCTAAAAAGCAGAAAGGGCTAGTTGAACTAACAACAACTATTTATCAATGGATATTTGCTGATGGTAAACCACTAACTCATTTGTTATTGCGGGATTATGCCAGAGGCATTATCGAATTTACCCATCATTGCGGCTTGTTACCTGCTGATATTGCAATAGACAAAGCCCGCCCTCCTTATCGCAACTGAATTTGTAAGTGAAGAGGATTTGGCTATTTATGGTGATGACTATCGAGACAATATATAGCTAACAGCCAATAAAATGATTAAAAAACCGTTCGCGCTGATCCTGTCGAAGCGTGAATGTGGTTCGACAAGCTCACCACGAACGTTATCATTTTATTGTGGGTTAGCTCTAGTTCATTCTGCAAGTGGTTGGCTTGGTGATTTTGGTACTTACATTATCAAACCAGCAGTAGGTCATTGGACAACAACATCGCTTGATTGTGACGAAGCACTTAGCCCATACCGAAATTTTGAAATTTTCTTTTCCATGCTTTTGGATGGAGATAATTCAGAAATAAACTGCGCCTTTTTAGAACTGTTCTCTTTTTGTATGGATGTTAGAAAACAAGAGCTATCTATGGAAGAACAAGAAAGCCATGAAGATGACTCAGAAACACCAATTAAAATCAAAGTTGTCACACCCAATGATGATTATTGGCGGCGTAAAAAAGAAAATGACAGTAAATTTGATGAACTCGAAAAAAAACTCATTGCGTTATTAGATAACGAATATAAATATGAATACTGGACTGGAGCAAGGCATGGTTTGATGGAATTAATGCGCCCAACTCGGTTTCCAAACAAACACCCAGAAAAATTTGATTTCATTTTGGCACAACGCTGGGTCACAAAACGCGCACATGATTTAGGTTGGAGTCGTGAGCTTTTCGGTAAGTTTGATGATCGAATTGGTACAGGTAGAGGAAGAGCGAATAAACATATTGAACGTATTGGCAAAAAATACCAATGGCTTGCATTGTATGAATTATTGGCTCGTATTGCAGATAATCTGATTTATGATTCTGGCTATAGTGATGACGTTGAGGGATATAACGGACCTTGGCAAATAGGGGAACGAAATATTGATCCTTCTTTATTAATCAGTAAAACTCAAGATGATGGCTGGGCTAAACATCCTGCTGTATGGTGGTCGCCACAAACTCTAAAACTACGACACCTAAACAGCGAAGAGCAACGGTTATGGTTACAAAATGAAAACGAGCAAATGAATAGCGCATCACTATTAGATGTAACTGAACCAGAAACGAAACAACGTTGGTTGGTACTAAAAGGTTTTAAACGCTATAGTACATCGAGTGATACTGGCTCACATATTGACTCGTGGTGTCGAATTTGGTGTATTGTGGTCGAAAAGTCACATCGTCAACGATTAGTAAATGTACTATCTAAACACACATTAATTGACCCACACGGATTACCTGAACTGGGTAATTTCTATAACGCTTTTATTGGTGAATATCCTTGGCATCCTTCATATAACTTGGAAGATGATTGGCAAACAATTCATAGAGCTTATGGTTTTCGCTACAAAGCATTGCCAACCGTTGGTGAATATACGGCAGAAAGAAGCGGTTATGATTATTCGATTGAAGACAACATTAGTGTTTATTTGCCAGCACCTTGGATAATTAAAAAACTTGGTTTACGTTTAATTGATGGGCGTAATTTATATTATGCAGATAAAAATGGCAAAATCCTATTCAAAGACCCATCTGTTCATGAAACAGGATCAAGTACAGCTTTAATTGATAGAACCGCTTTTCTTGATTTATTAGAGAGTGAAAATTTAGCTCCTGTATGGATTATTGCTGGAGAAAAAGGTGCTTATGGCGAACATCATCATGATTTTGTTGGACGTAGAGTTCATTCTTTTGTCTATACCTTGAATAAAAACAACGAACTCGTTTGTGATAAACAAAAAATTGAGTTTGAATAACCTGTAAAAATAGTCAGTATGTAAGTTATTTGATGATGCTAAATTTTTTTGAATGCCTTAAGAAAGTTTGTTGGATGCTGATAAAACCGAACATGACCCGCTGCATTTAGTCGTTTAGAGTTTTCTTGAAACGCAGGCATTATGTAACCCCATTCACCAACACGGGAAAAGTAAATCACATAGTCGATTTTCGCGCCTTTCCATTGGTTTTCTACATTGACTGACTCGTTACCTGATCCAATGGATTTCACTTGGATTCGATAGAAATTAGTATCATCAGCAGCTACTAAATCGGTTTTTTTACCGTGATCGATAGCAGGAATAAGCACTTCCCAGCCGTCACCCATTAGCCAAGCAGCAACGAGATTTTCATAAGAAAGCTGTTTATGAGCAGCAAGGGTTTGTTGTTTAAGATTTGAATTTTTAATAGGCATAACAGCACTACCTCGATTAATAAAAGGTTAATGCCGTATGATCTGTGGACTTAAGATACAACGGTCAGAGATGCTTATCGCAATACTCTCAATAAAAAATCACATACTGATTAAATTCAGTATTAAAGTAGATTAGGTATAGCCACACCTTACAAATTTGGATAACATTCTCTCTTTGTATTAAGTCTACTTACATCGTAAAAGATATAGGTGATTTGGAGTCAGTAGAATAAATGAACAGTTCATTGCCTGTCAACTGCCCAATTCGGATTAGTTCTGAATATGCCAATTTTCCAGGATTGGCTCTATTCGTCACTTTAGCATTCATCTTTATCTACCATAAATTCACTTTCCTGTTTGTAAGTAACTAATAAATAACAATATTATCGCAATGTAACGAATAATAAGGCATCGTAGAGCAACGATATTATCAATCTGGCTGTGAGGTATTAGTAGGCAGTAAATAACGCCTGTGTAGCGTTATTTACCAGCTATTTGATGATGTTTTAATGACCAATGATTAACGGTAACTATTGCTTAACTTAAACTCAGGATAAAAGTTTACAAAATCATATCTTGATAAAGTTGGTCTCTCGGTTTGCCTCTAGTCTCGGTTCTCTCTTTCAGAGTCCCTCGACCAAAGGTTCTACCAATGTCGATGTCTGTCATAAACGTACTGATATACTCGTCTGGCTTAGCTAAGTATTGAGCAGCTAGTTTAAGGTTAGTTATTAATTCAGAATTATTCCAATCAATCATACCTATGCCACAACGTTCATACTTTTCTTTATGAGCATTGCAGTTATGAGCATGACCTCTATATTGAGTGATATTATTTTCCCAATATTGCCCTATCATTCTAGCGATGGTAATATCCTGCTGTACTGCTGAACCATCATAGAAAAATATAAAATGATAGTGAAAGCCTGCTCTCTCACCATATTCAAGTTTCCAAATGTAACCGACCATATCGTCAAATAGGCTATTCGATCTCATATTTCTGAACAGATGTTCTCTATCTACTTTTGCTTGCCAATAGGCTTCATATACTTCATTGGTGTTCATAAAGCGTATATCTATATTCTTTTTGTAGTCTAAATCAACCCTTAATACCAATAATCTGGCATATCTTAAAAAGAGATTGTCGATGTAGTCATTCATACTTTGATAGTTCTTAGTGATAATGGGATAAGTATTAGGTTGTTGTGCATCCAAAGGAGATATAATGTTATTCATGATGTTACCTCTTAAGTAAATGGTTATTTTGTGTGTGTTAATTACTTTGATTAAATAGATAGATTATTAGAACTAATATCATCCTATTTCATGGTGTGGTATTTATATTCATTGTGTTTGGTATTGATGTTGATATTATTTTATATTTATATTATATATCATCAATACCAATATTAATGGAGATAAAAATAATTAATAACCTAATGTCAAAATCAGACAAATAATTAAAACCTTATTAGCCAAAAACACCGCAATACTAGGCATTATATAATATTCAATGTTTTTAATTGCCTTAATTCATTCAACTTTGTTATTTTTAATTTCAATTATTTCTATCACATATAATATACATAGTTAGTAACTAAAAATTATGTTTTCAGGGAAAAAAATAAAAGCATTAAACCGTTTAGGTAATATAAAAAACATCATCAGGTGAGCGCATCCATGCGCAATGTTTTCAAAAACCGAATATATCGATAGTGCCTTTTTTATCCCTAGCTCGTTTAAAAAACGTGATGCGTCGGCTAATAATATGAAAGGGTTTATCGTGCTTAAGATGACAACGCTGGCATAACGCAGCAAGGTTGTCTGGGTGATTGTTTTCTGGCAGTTGATCAAGATGTGCGATGGTTAAGATAATCTTGGTTGTGCCGCGTAAGCTGTAATTCTTCACACCGCAAAACTCACAGTGGTTATTAGCGCGTTTTAAAATAGCAGCACGGATTATCAGCCATTCTTTACGCGGTGGGTAACGATGACGGTTTTCTGGTTTGATAGGCATAGTGGATACCTTGCAAAAAAAGACCGTGTGAATACACGGCTGATGATTTGTCTCCTATAGCGGGGACAGTTAGCCATATGCGCCAACTTAAGCCCTAAGTCCTTGATAAAATGAGGAAGAGACACTAC
>JBAXNR010000047.1:0-29430 GCA_037133675.1 Methylococcales bacterium | reverse complement strand
TTTTTAGCCATTTGGTCGCTGTAACTGAATACTTTCACAGTCTCTTTAGCTATTGCTGATTTGTAAAAAGCTGAAGCTTTTTGACTCCTATTGCCTTCTTTTTGTTTATTTTTATGGAGCTAACTAGCACCAATGGTTATAACCCCTTCCTTCCAGCATCTCTGCTGGAAGGACGATGGATAAATAGATACGCCGACTTTTTGTTAAGAACTTATGAAATCAGCAGTACTGCTCTTCTTCATCTTTTTCGTAAATCTGTTGGGCTTTAATCTGCTTGTAGAGTGCTACTGTTTCTTGCGAGGGCTTCAAATCGAATTCCTTGTTAAGTGCCTCGGTAGCTGTGTGGTATTGCCTTAATGCCAAATGCCGTTGATTTAATCGGGCAAAGCATTCCATTAATCGTCTATGGGCGTGTTCGTCACCGATTTCAACCGAAATAATTTTTCGATTAACAGTAATACATTCTTCCAAAGCGTGTTGCTGATAATAAAATTTACTCAGTTTGCCCAGTAATTTTACATAGAGAAATTTGTAATGCTCGCGTAGCTCCAAGCTCCAATCGTCATAAAGATCTTCTGCCAAAAACTCATCGTGATAGAGTGCTTCGGCTTTCTTATATTCTTCAATAGCTTCATCGTTATAACACAGAGCCTCCAGACGCTCTGCCGCTTTAACGTGTTGCTCGAAAATCTCGGTATCAACCTTAATCACCAAATTATAATTTATGTTGTAGCAGCCATCCTTAAACAAGATATGGGAGAAGTTCGACTGCTCGCTTCTAAGTGCCTGTCGTAAACAATACACTGCCACATTGAGGTTGTTACGCGCACTGTTTTGATCGTGATCTGGCCAAAAACGATCCATGAGGACTTCCCTAGGAATAGCTTTAGTTCGATTCAAAATTAAATACTTCAATAATTGTTTTGCTCGACTTTTTGACAAACGGTCGATTAATTCTCCATCTCGGTAGACACGAAATGCACTGAAAAAATACACATCCAGATTAGGGGGTTCATGATCGTTGCTGTGTGTAAGCTCTATCATGTCGGTTGAATGCGGCTGAAGAATTGCCTCGTCACAGTTCTGGAAAAAGGGTGGGGCGGTCGAAGGAGTATTTAATGTGTCGGATACGAACACTTTTATTTGAGGATCAATGCGTTGCTGAAGATCATGGGAGATTTCAGGTTCACTTGGATCACTGCCTGTATCACTAACATTGTCCACGCTCTGGTTTGGCGGATTGCTAACATCTAACATCTTAAAAATAAGCGTCAGTTGCCCCACCAATCCTTCATTATGCGATTTTGCCTGTTGGTATAAATGCTGGTGAAAATCTATTTCGAGCAGATTACTTAAGAATAATTGACAGACTTGAATCGCATGATCAAGAAGGATTTTACGCGGCGAAGATGTTAATGACTGCGTTTGATGTTTTAAATTATCTAAAAGAGCAATGAGTTCTTCTTGACCCATTTTATTAAAGCAATCGGGGGTTGATAATGATGCTTCTGTCGCATGATCATCGGAGATATTCTTCAGTGGTAAAATGTTCATTAAATTTTCCTCTTGTTACGATAAGGCTAATGTTTAGTCTCTATTGCCCCACTTAATGGAAAATTAATACAGAATGTTGAGGCTTAAAAGCATTTTAAATTAGCTCAGACTTGACTGATTTAATACGCAATTTAGGGGTTAATAGATAGCTGAGAATAAGGTAAAAAATATAGCGAAATGAGGTGAATCAAAACGAATCTATCTTAAAAAAACAACTACCTTGCCGTTATTTTCCGCTATGAAGATAGAAAATAGAAGATAGCGATTATTTAATCATTTAAAAAATAGGGGAATTAATGGATACAGAATGGATACTAAAAGTATCCAATAACTAATCAGTAATAGTGGGGGGTGCGTATACTGTCGAGACTGTGAAAGTATTCAGTTACAGCGACAAAAATACCGTCATTCCAGCATGGATGCTGGAATCCAGTCACAGGGAGAGCGTAGCGAGGGTTTTGAAACTGGGTACTGCACAATAATTATTTATAATCATGCGGTTACCATCCATGGCACTGGATTCTGGCATCCCTGCCAGAATGACGGGTTTGATTGTACAGTATCTAAAAATGAATATTTTGCTTGGGACGATGAATACTTTCACAGTCTCTGTCTCTTCCCTATTTCGCGGGGTAGGCATTAGTGCAATGGTTAATGATTTTGGGGTGGATGAAGAAATAGAATTGGATGAAGTTAAATCAGAACTTTGAAAAAGCCTATTTGGAATACCATTTTGAACGCACAGGCGGTAGTGTCACCAGATTATCCGCCGCTGTCGGCATGGAACGTACCCATTTGTATCGTAAACTGCATTCTTTAACTATATAAGTTGTAGCGATATTAATGACTGCTAGTTCTTTAAAGGACTGGCAGTCATGCTCAAACAAATTTAATCCACTACCCCCTGTTTCAACCGCGCCTCATAACAATATCCTGCGCCATACATGGCATGAATCAACTCGTAGTCTGGCAATAATATTGTCAATTTCTTTCTGATTTTTTTGATATGACTGTCTACGGTACGGTCTAAAACAATACGCTGATCGGTATAAATACTGTCCATGAGTTGATTGCGGGAAAAAAGGCGGGTAGGTTCGTGGTATAGCGTACTGAGTAAAGTAAATTCGATGGTCGATAAGCTGATGCTTTGATTACCGACACTGACACGATAACTGCGTGCGTCTAGGCTGAGCAAAGCTGGGCTTGTGCTTATGGGCGTGGGTTGTTCTGGGCTGACACGGCGTAATACGGCTTTGATACGAGCAACCACTTCACGGGGGCTGTAGGGCTTGCAAATATAATCATCCGCGCCTAATGCCAAACCTAATAAGCGGTCAATTTCTTCGACACGCGCAGTGGTCATGATAATAGGAACGTTAGAAAATTGGCGTAGATCACGGCATAGCTCGATACCATCTCGATTGGGTAACATTAAATCCAGCACCACTAAATCAGCGTTATGGGTACGAAACCACTGTATAACTTCTAAGCCATCGGCAATAATATGAGTGGCATAATCCGCATGAGCTAGGTATTCGCTGAGTAACACAGCAAGTTTAATCTCGTCTTCAACAATTAGAACGGTTTTTTGGCTGTTATTGGTCATGGGTGTTACGCGGTAATGGTTATGAAGAATACAGGAATGGCAAAACAGCTAACACTGTTTTACTCCGACTGTAACGGTAATTCCACTTGGATGGATAATCCGCCATAAGGACTTTGATAAGCAATAATCCTGCCGTCATGAGCTTCAACGATATTTTTACAAATTGTTAGCCCTAAACCTGCACCGCCTAATTCTCGACTGCGGGATTTTTCTACGCGAAATAGCCGATCAAATAATTTAGGCAGTGCGGCTTGAGGTACGCTAGGTGCAGAGTCTTGAAAAGTAATCATCGCTGTTTGTTTGGTTCTGTATAAGGTTATTTCACAAAAACCACCTTCGTCAGTATAGCGGCAACTGTTTTCAGCTAAATTGGAAAACAGTTGATGCAGTCGCTGCTTATCAGCAAGCACGAGTAATTCTATGTCTGGATTGCTAATGTCACGGAGTGTGATACCACGGCTAGCAAAACGGGCGACAAAATGTTGTTGAATTTCTAGCGCGATGTCGGTGATGTTGACGATTTCTTTGTGATAGTTCATCGCGCTAGCATCAGATAGCGACAATTCGTATAAGTCTTCTACCAATTTAGTCAATGATAATACTTCACTGTGTAAAGAGTGAATACGCTCAGCAGTAGGTTGGCGCACCCCGTCTTGTAAGGCTTCCAGTTCACCGCGCAACACCGATAATGGTGTACGCAATTCATGAGAAATATCTGCTATCCACTGCCGCCGTGCCACTTCATTTTGCTGTAAAATTTGGGCGAGGGAATTAAAATGTTGTGATAACTGCCCCAGTTCGTCACGAGCATTGGCTTTAATTCGCGTGTGATAGTTGCCTGTTGCCAATGCTTTAACGCCCGTGGCAATACGGCGTATCGGCAGTAATAATTGTCGTGCTAAGAATAATGCGACAAAAATTGACAATACAAACGCTAAGCCACTAATAAGATATTTAGCTTGTTTTTGTTGCTGTAAAAAAGTATTAGCAAGTTCATCGGTCATGATTTCATTAGGTTGAATTTCTAGCCAACCGATTACTGTCTTGTCCAACTTTAATTCACGGAGAATAGGTTTTTCCTCAAAATGCGCCCCAACAACATAATCATGATTGGAATTTAATAGCCGTAAACGTTTACCTAACTGTAACGCATCTGGTGGACGGGGTGGAGGCGGAAAATTGTAGGGTGGATGATCGGAGGGAACAAAACTACCGTATTCAGGTGGAGGCGGATATTCTTCTGGAGCAAAATTATTATCGGCAGGCGGCGGCGGACGATTATCGGCAGGCGTTGATTCTCCTTTACCAGAAAGTTTTGCTAAAAATGACCGCCACTGTCTTTCGTCGTTTTGTAAAAAACTCCAGCTACCTTGTTGTTGATAAGCCGTTTCTAAATTACTGATTAAAAAGCCTAAGCGATTCGCTTCAACTTGTTGTAAATATTCCGTGAACCCTTGCCGAAAAAGCCAATCGGCTGTGCTTATCATCGCCGTAATCATAACTGCTAAACTCAGCAGTAACGCAATGAATAGTTTAGCGAAGATAGGCAGTTTCATGATTGTTGAAGTGGTCTTATGCAGTCGATTATTGTCATGAACTTAACTATCTTTGCTGGATTGCCCACCACACTGTCACTGACGGATTTTCAGGCAACGACTACCTTTCCCTTCAAAAACCGTTTAATCGCAGTCAATTCAAATCTGGATAATGAAAAACCATTGGTCAACATAACTCTTGGTAGTGCGGCAAGATGATTTTTGTGTTCGGGAAAAATACTTCCAATACGCGTCGTTGTAGAGGTTTTAAAGCCTAGCTCGTTGACTATGGCAAATTCTTTTTCACCCACTTCTTTAGCACTACCAAAAGGATAACAGAAATGTTCAACAGGCTTATTGATGTGTGATTCAATAATATTTTTACTGCCGATTACTTCATTGATTAACTCTTCTTTGGAAAGCTCAGATGATGCAAAATGATTGATAGTATGTGCGCCAATAGTTGCTAAAGGGTCACGACTAATTTCCTCGATTTGCGCCCAAGTTAGTGCTAACTCCGTGACTTTTGATCGCCAATCAACACTGTTGTGGGTAAACAGAGCCTGTATTGAATCAATAAAATTTTCCGTAGGCAAGTGAATAATCTTTTCACGAATAGCCCAAAAGGTATCGATTTTTTGTTGCTGTGTTTTACATTCAAAACTCGATCCATCACTCAAGGTGATTGAATTATTTTGAATAATAATGTCTTCCAATGTGTACCACCACAAAATCGCTGTGTTATCAGGAAAAGACGTAGTGATATAAATAGCAAATGGAACGTTATGTTTTTTGAAAATTGAATAGCCGTAGGTGTAGTTATCCGCATAACCATCATCTAATGTCAGCACAATAGCTTTGGATAATGTTTTATTATTCAATAAGGCATCATGCAATGTATCGAGACTGATAAATGAGTAGCCTTTTGCTTTTGCTTTAACAATGAATGACTCTAAATAATCGGGTGATACTTTCAGATTTTCATTTGGCAACAGCTTATCACCGTCAAGTGGATAAATACTATGAAGCATAAAAACGGTTGCAATTCCTGATAAATACTGATTAAACATAGATATTCCTTCTAAAAACTTTAAGACATTGAAATATTTTTACGGCGTTTTGTTAGGCTAATTACGTTGCTAGGCTAAATATACCACGGTTTTCTCATAAAAATCACGGTAAACAGATAGTCGGATTTATTTCCGCAACCTTAGTCGGTCGCCACAAGCTTTCCAGTGTTCACCGCTATATTTGCAATCGAGCAGATTGGTTAGGGGATACGCCAATCGATGAGGAATCGCCAGACTTCGCTTTTAAAATCACGCAGTCGTTTTGGTTAAACGCGCCCGCTGTTGGTAAGGAATTTTTATGAGTTATATTCAAGAACAGGGCGATATTATTTGGTTAAGTTTTGATCCTACTCCTTTCTTAGCTAGAAAACGTACATTTTTTATTGCAGAATAACGGATAACATCCCTTGAAGGGATGTTATCCGTGCTGAAATGGCAACTATACGGTTTTTGAATCAAATCGGAGTAGTAAGTTCATAGTAATAAATTCGGATGTATAAAAAACGTCATTGCGGCAGGGATGCCGCAATCCAGAAGCCAAGGATGGCGCACACTCGAACACATCCCTGTGACTGGATTCCAGCATCCATGCTGGAATGACGGCGACTCTTAATACACGCCGACTTTTTATTGTGAACTTAGTGGTAAAAAAATGATTAAACGCCGTCCTGCTTATGTGGTTTCCAGAAAATTGTTTAATGAACATACTGAATTGGCGTTAGTTGCGCCGATTACTAGCACGATTCGCGGCATTAAGTTAGAAGTGGTTAGAGGATGGACTTAACACCAAAGGCGCGATTTTGGTTTATCATCTCAAGGCGTTGGACTTTAACGAGCGTGAGGCGGAATTTATTGGGCGGGTTTCGCAAGCCACGATTGATAAAGTGAAAATATTGGTTAAGGTGATTACGGATTAGGTGGTGATTACCATTTTTAGCAATTAGGTATCTTTACAATCCGACGATGGTATGACATCGACAAGTTCAGTGCGAACGGTTTTGTAATCATTTTATTGATGGTTAGCTATACAGTGTTTTCAATCTTAATCAATTACAAAAAATAGTTGCATAGACCGCTGAGATTTTTAAAACTTCAGCGGTCTATGTCCTTCCACCCTGATGGCTTTATGTACATTTTTTTAATTCTTTTTCAATAATCCACTTTATGAAATCAGGAATATTTTTTTGTGTAGAAAGAGCGTGTTCTTTAAGTCGTTCATATTGTTCAACATCTTCACCTTGCCAAATCAAATCCACCCGTCTAATAGGCAACATAGCAATATGTGAATAATTTTCAGGGTATGCCCAATAACAGCTTAAACAAACCGCTTTATCTTTTTTATTATTCCAGTTTTCACATTGTTCACATGACCATGATTTAGCACGATTAGCAGAAGCTGATAACAACATAAAATCCTCTGGATTCATATCGTTATTACCATCGCCGTCAACTTCAAAAGGAATTCTATGGTCTATTTGTAAATCTCTTTCCTCCATTGCCTCTTGATAAATAAAACACTTACAACCATAAGTTGAAATTAATTTATCCTTAATGGTTTTGGATAAAGCAGTTCTTCCTGATACTTTTGAAAATCGAATTTTACTCGAATCGCCAAATTTATAAGCGGCTATTTTTCTGCCATCACTCCCAATAACTCTATAAGTTTCAATTACTATGCCGTGTTCTCTAACATCCCTCACTGCTCTGGGTGGATGGTTATAGCCATAAACCGTTTTTAATTCTTCGCTGGTAATAAAACCGTATTTTAAAATATGGTCGATAACAGTTTTAGGACGTTTTGCATTAACTGATTGCAATAACTCAAGAAATTCTTTTGAATAATCAGGCATAGCACGACTCAGAAACAGTCAATTGACGCGCTTTTTTTGGTTGATTTTGTGATAAGCGTTTGGTTAATGATGGCGAAATATACAACGATTCAATCGTGATTTCTTTTCTACCTAATAGCGTTGCTTGCGATGACCGACCTGCATTAATTTCTACACAGGTTAAATTTAGTGTATTTGGTAATTTTTCACCATAATTCTTATTACCTGTTTTACCATCATAACTCACCAGATAACAAATACCTTGCGCGTTTAATTCAGCTAATGATTCAATAAATTCATCATGATTGATACCCGCATAATATCTTGAATCTTTATCACCGCAAACACCTTGATAAGGCGGATCCATATACACAAGATCAGCTTTGGTTGCTTGCTTTAAAATAACTTTATAATCCGATGATGAAAATTCACATTTACCTTTCAATAAAGCAGAAACGCCTTGTATATTTTTTCTCATGGTAGCGGGTATTGTGCCTTTTCTTCGTTTGTCTGGGCTTTGATTCAACTCTCCAGAATTATTATATCTAACCGCCCCTTTTGCACATCGGGCTAATAAATATAAAAATAACTGACTATTACCCGAACGATTAAACGCTTCCCTGATTGCAAAATAATGTCCAACGCTGTCAGGCTGTTGCTCATGCCATAATTTTTCATAAGCATTAGCTGTTTCTTCTGGCTGTTCAATAATACCGCGTAATAAATTAACCAGAGGTTTATTCAAATCGTTAATTAAAAACCGATTTGCCCTGTTTTGAAAAGCGGTTGCTACACTAATAGCGGCAGTCCCTGCAAAAGGTTCTATTACTGTTTGTATATTCGGTGGAAAATATTCAAGTATGATTGCAGCTAGATTTCTTTTACTGCCTTGATATTGTACGGGGTGGGGGATTTTCATGTTTGTTGTTTTTATTTTGAAGAAGTTGTATTGGATAAGACTAAAAAGTAGGAAACAGATCAATCACGAAATGTGAGCTTCATTCGTAACTCTATCCTAATTTTTATAACAATTTATAATCATCAACATAATCATCATATTCATAATAATCAGTATATTTATCTGGAAACAAACTATCTAATTTATCTGATTTTATATATTCTGCCAAAAGACTTTTAAGGTTATTTATCTTTTGCTTAGGGCTATTATTAATCATGGCTTCTAAAGTAATTTTAGCTCTTGCTATATTTCCATATCTCTTGTAAGAATCCTCAATAAGATGAAATATATCATTATCTTGTGCATATAAACATAACGCTCCGCGCCACCAATCATGAATTACTAACTCAGATAAATCTATATTTCTATCTAATTTAAGTTCTTCGGAAGCCATATGTTCTTGAAAACGAAAATGTCCAAAAGAATACTTAGAAGTTAAAGGGTCTATTATTAAAACATTACAAGGATTTATTAATTCTTCCAAGCAGTTATATAATAATTTTTTGCTGTAGTTTTCTGATAACACATTGATTAGTGTATTTAGTATTTCAGTTTTTTCTAAACTCCTCACGCCTTTAGTGTGCATATAAAAAGCTATCTTGAAAGCACATTTTCTAAGTAATTCTCCTTTTTGCTTCTGACGTTCAATATTTTTATGTAAATCATATTCACCTGTTAACAACCGTAGCCTTTCGGAGTATATTTCATTTTCTGTAGACGGGGCATTAATCCCTTTTTCTACAAGGGAACAAGTTATAGTTGCTAATAATGGTGTTTTGATATGTTCAAATAATTCTCTATTTTCAATAGAACTTATTAATTCTTCGGCTTTATTTTTGTCTTTTAACCAACCACGAATAAATTTATTAAGCTGTTCTTTGGTAAATGGAAGAAGTGTAATTCCTAAAAAATCTATTTCGCTTAGATAGCTGACGCAATCTCTACTCGAAACAATGAATTGAGAATTCGGGTTATTTTCTTTAAACTCTGATATAGCAGAAATAATATCAGGGATAGTGCTGTAAACTTCATCTAAACCATCAAGGATAATAGTGAATTTATCCGATAAAAAATTTCTAGCTTCTTCTATATATTCATCCGATGGACTTATACCTTTACTCACAAGTATTATTTTGATTAATAGATCTTTTTTGAATGGTCTTGCCTCGGTACTCTTGTTTTTTATTTTTATTAAGTCATCTACTAATCTATTGAGAGGAATGTATATAAGATTTGTATGATTGTCTTCTAGCATCATGTCGGCGTATGCTTTTAATGTAGTAGTTTTACCTACACCAGCACTACCATATACTGCTATATTATGATTTGTTGAAAATATATCGTGTGGAGATATTGAAACTCTATCTTGAAAATTTTCAGCATGACTAAAAGAAATAATTTGTGATAATAAAAAATCATTACTTTTTAATTTAGATATAAGAGATAGTGTTTTTTGTGTTTCAAACAAAAAATTCTTAAGCTTTGCAAGACCAATCTCTTTTTTGTTTATTAACGTTATATCGTTAAAATAACGTTTTTTATAAGCATTAAGTTTTTCTTTTAGCCCTCTGCTATCAATTGTAATTTTATAAAATGGCTTTTCTACTATTTTACTTTTTACATCTATTAATTCTGATTCAAATTTATTTTTTTCTAACAATAGGGAAACTATAGTATTTGCATCTGCATAGAAAGAATCTTTTTTATCTTTAACAATATTTTTATTTAATGCAGATAATTTTAAAGATGCCAGAATATCTAGTTTTTCTGATTTTTCTTGATTTGACAACCCTTTTACTAAAGGATTCATCTTTGGATTTAAACTTAAATCCAAAGACTTAATTCTATTTTCTATATTACTTAATAAATCATTAATTTTTGTATTTAAGTCTTCATATTTTTTGTTGTAAGCTTTATTTTTATCTGACTCAAATTCTTTTTTATGTGTTACAAATTCTTCCTCTATTAAATTAATATCTTCATTAATTAAGTTAAATTCATGTATTTCTGACACCTTTTTTAATTCTTGCTTAAAAGATTCCCATTTTTCTTCTGGTACGTCTAAGTTATTCCTATTAATTTCTATTTTCAAATGCAATAATAAATTGCTATCAAATGAACCTACGAAAAAACTTAAATCGCTGTAAAAATCATTTATACACGTCTTGTTTTGACTTTTCAATGCAGATAATAGTTCTTTATTGCTTGATTCAAGATTATTAAATTTTAATTTGTCTTGAATATTGGTTAACAATTCAAGAAGGTCTGGTTTATATTCTTTTATGTCAGAAATAATGAGTGGAGCATCGTAGGGGTAGACTTTTATTTTCATATCAAAAAGCTGAGAATTTATTTCTTCTCTTAGTCTATTTGATATTTGTTCTGGGCAAGCTAAATATACTTCATTGGGAAATATTGTATGACCTTCAGAGTCTACTATTCCAGTTGAACAGCATTGCCTTAATTGATGGAGTAATTGGGATAATTTTGCTCCTGTCGCAGTATTTTGAATATCCCCTATCTTTTTTGATTGCACATAAACAACGTGCATTTCTTTTCTTGGTGGAATTCTTCTTTGTGCAATTAAATCTTTGCCTCTTTCATAGGCTCCACCGTTAAAATCAACTCTTTCATAGCCCATAGATTCAAATAAGGGTTTCAAAATATTTTTAGTAAAATCATCCTCATGCAATGCGCACAAAGCTTGAATATATTTTTTATTTACTGTCTCTTCCATTTATACACCTTAATGTTAATCTGAGAACTATAGTTCCATAGGATGTGATGAGGAACTTTGAACAATGCAGTTATTTTTCAGTGCATTCTACAGCAAAAAGTGTGGCGTACTTTGGATTGCCTATTTTTGGGTAAGCTAACTTTTATCCGTCGCTGGACTATTGATTGCTCAACAGTGCCTAAGTTGTCAGTGATTATGATAAAATTCTGCGACATCAAAAGCCGCCGCGCTGAATTGTTCAGTCTGTTAGCCGCGATAAACTTTAAATCTTTAACTTTAAGTGAGCTTGTTATGAATAAACCTAAAAAAGTCGCCCTTCTTACTGCTGGCGGATTAGCACCTTGTCTGAGTTCTGCGGTCGGTGGTTTGATTGAACGTTATACTGAGATTGATCCTAGTATTGAAATTATTTGTTACCGTAGCGGTTATAAGGGGCTGTTATTAGGCGATTCTTACGTTGTTACTCCAGAAATTCGCGCTAAAGCAGGTTTATTACACCGTTTTGGTGGCTCACCGATTGGTAATAGCCGCGTTAAATTGACCAATGTAAAAGACTGCGTTAAACGCGGTTTAGTCAAAGAAGGCGAAAATCCACAAAAAGTGGCGGCGGATCAGTTGATTAAAGATGGCGTTGATGTTTTACACACCATTGGCGGTGATGATACCAATACCGCTGCGGCTGATTTGGCAGCATTTCTTGCTGAAAATAACTATGGTTTAACAGTGATTGGTTTGCCGAAAACCGTTGATAATGATGTGATTCCAATTAAGCAATCCTTAGGCGCGTGGACAGCGGCTGAACAAGGTGCGCGTTATTTTCAAAATGTGGTCGCGGAAAACAATGCGAATCCAAGAATGCTCATCGTTCATGAAGTGATGGGGCGTAGTTGTGGTTGGTTGACAGCGGCAACCGCTGTGGAATATCGCAAGTTATTAGATCGTGCGGAATGGTTGCCTGAAATTGGGTTAGACCGTAATGCCTTTGAAGTACACGGCGTGTTTATTCCTGAAATGGGCTTTGATATTGCCGCTGAAGCAGCTCGTTTACGCGCCATTATGGATAAAGTGGATTGTGTTAATATCTTCGTATCAGAAGGCGCGGGCGTTGAAACCATTGTTGCGGAAATGCAGGCGAAAGGGCAGGACGTGCCACGCGATGCGTTTGGTCATGTGAAATTGGATGCGGTTAATCCAGGTAAATGGTTTGGTGAGCAGTTTGCTGAAATGCTTGGTGCGGAAAAAACACTTATCCAAAAATCGGGTTATTTTGCGCGTGCATCAGCGGCGAATATTGAAGATATACGCTTAATTAAATCGTGTACTGATTTAGCCGTTGAGTGTGCATTACGCCGTGAAGCGGGTGTGATTGGGCATGATGAAGATCAAGGCAATGTGTTACGCGCAATTGAATTCCCACGCATTAAAGGTGGCAAAGCGTTTGATATTGATACACCTTGGTTTAATGACGTATTAGCGGCGATTGGGCAAACTAAAGGCGCGAAGGTCGAAACTAGCCATTAATTTTTGAAGGAGTACAAACCTTGGTTTGTACTCCTATTTTGTTTAAGCCAATTTAGCTTTTAAAAATTCAATCACATCCACAGACGGAATAATTTCATTGTCTGTTGCCGTTCTTGCTTTATATTCCAGCGTTTCATCATCTAAACCACGGTCACTGATGATAATAGAATGCGGGATGCCGATTAGTTCCATGTCAGAAAACATAAAACCCGCACGGACTTTTCTGTCATCAAACAACACATCGATGCCAGCGGCTACTAAATCAGCGTAGAGTTTTTCTGTGGCTAATTTTAGACGTTCGGATTTGTGCATATTCATTGGTAATAACGCAACTTGAAATGGTGCGAGTTTGGCTGACCAGATAATGCCGCGTGCATCGTGGTTTTGTTCAATTGCTGCCGCGACTACACGAGAAATACCAATACCATAACAGCCCATAATCATGATTTGGTTTTTACCCGCTTCGTTGATAATGCCTGCTTTCATGGACGCGCTGTATTTTGTGCCGAGTTGGAAAATATGCCCAACTTCAATACCACGAGCTAAGGTAATTTCGCCTTTGCCATCTGGACTTTTATCTCCTGCCACTACATTACGCAGATCATAAAACGCATTGTCTGCTAAGGCTTGCTGATAAAAAGCGTTGGTTTTGACATCGTTCGTCCATTGACAACCGCATAAATGGAAGCCTTCTTCATTCGCCCCACAGACAAAATCACTTAAATTTTTAACCGCGTGGTCAAATAAACAAGGGTATTTAGCATCCAGTTTAGGGCCTAAAAAGCCAGCGATACAGCCGTGATGTGCAATGATTTCTGCATCGGTTGCTAAGCGAAATTCGCCGATAATTTTGCGAGTTTTGATTTCATTGAGTTCATGATCGCCGCGTAAGAATAAATTATAAAAAGCTTCTTTAATCACTACGCCTTCTGCATCACGTTCCATTTTGACAATGGCGAGAGTTTTTAGAATTTTTTGCGCGGGTACGTTTAAAAATTCGCTGATTTCAGCAATGGTTTTTTGTGTGGGCGTAGCGACTTTGGCATAAGCTTCGCTAGGAGCGGCGATAGCTTGTTCTTCAAGCAATGCCGTTGCACTTTCTACGTTTGCCGCGTAATCGCTACCCGTAGAAAACGCAATCGCATCTTCTCCAGAATCGGCAATCACATGAAATTCATGCGATACCGCGCCACCAATTGAACCAGAATCGGCAATCACCGCACGGTAATTAAGCCCTAACTTGTCAAAAATATTGCTGTAGGCGGTGTACATCACATCGTAAGTTTCTTGTAACGATTCTTGGCTGGTATGAAAGGAGTAAGCATCTTTCATAATAAACTCACGGCAACGCATCACACCAAAACGCGGACGAATTTCATCACGGAATTTCGTTTGAATTTGATAGTAGGTAATCGGTAGTTGTTTATAGCTTTTTAGTTCATGACGCGCTAAATCAGTAATAATTTCTTCATGCGTAGGGCCTAGGCAAAAATCACGTTCATGACGATCTTTTAAGCGTGCTAACTCAGGGCCATAATGTTGCCAGCGTCCTGTTTCTTGCCACAGTTCGGCAGGTTGTAAGGCAGGCATTAATACTTCTAATGCGCCTGCTTTTTCCATTTCTTCGCGGGTAATTTTTTCGACTTTGCGTAATACCCGCAGCCCCAAAGGTAGCCAGCTATAAAGACCAGCGGCAAGTTTACGAATCAGTCCAGCGCGTATCATCAGTTGATGACTGGCGATTTCAGCATCGGCTGGGGTTTCTTTTACGGTATTAAGAGGGAATTGAGAAGTGCGCATGATGAATCAACAAAATGAAAAAGTTCTATTCTAACCTGAGTTTGTCATAACAAGCAGATAGAAGTTTTTATATTTTTGCAAGACTGTCCAAAAAGCCAATATCCTGCTTTAATAGGGAGACCGTAAATAACTAGCCGACAAAAAAGGAAAATGTTATGAAAAAACTAACAAGTGCGTGGGTTGTCCTTATGCTGATGCTTTTTTTAGGTATCAGTTCAGTAGCACAAGCACGAACGGGTAATACTTCCGATAATACTTCAAAATCCAAAACGACTACTAGCAGCACATCCAAGCCTGCAAAAACCACCAGTGCGACTAATTCAATGTTTTCAAATATCGCCAAAACCAACGCTGCTAAAAATGCGTGGCAAGAGCGCAATAAAAAAGTAGATACTCCGCCAGTCGCCACGGTTACCGTACCACCAAGACCAGATGACAGTAGCACGAGACGACAAGAACAACAGTTAGCCGACATTCAAAAACAAATTGCCGATGCTAGTCGTCAGCAAAAGATTATTGCTGCTGCACAAACTGCTGCTCAAATTGCTGCGCAAGCGGCTCTTAACAAACGTCCATCCATTACGCCTCCAACTGTTACGCCTACACCTACGCCCAACAATACTGCATCCACTATTAGCACTCCTGTTATAAATCCAAACCAAACCACCACTACACCAATCAATACAGCAACTGTTAGCCCAGAAAAACCTGCAAGTGGCGGTACATCATGGTTTATGATACTGTTAATAGGCGGTGGCATTGTGTGCGTCATTGTTTGGTTAAGAAGATATAAAACATCCAACACCAATTACAGGCTTTAGGAACAACGCATGAATATTTTTTCTTACTTTGGTAAGTTGTTTGGTGGTGAATCAACAGCACAAGATAGTCACTTACCGCTGAAAATAAACTTTAACACCACCATCACCTTTGAAATTAATCCGTTGCTATCGGCGATTACGCGTGGTGCGTTGATTAATGTGCAACTTGATAATCTTAAGGTGTTAAAAGTTAAGGCAATTTCCAGTATTAAGCTAGACGGGCTAGAAAATAAAAAAATTCACCGCTTTTATTTTAGTAATGAAGGCAGTGAAAAAAGACAATTTTTGCAGATCCTATCTGACAGCGATAATATCGAAAATATCGATGAAATTCTATTTTGCTCCAGTGTGACCGAACCGCCAGCAGGTGAAGACGATATTGCTTTTTTCTTAGGTGATAATGAAACAGGCTTAGGTGAACCTAGCTATAGTTTTTCACGCGAAAATTTATACACGTTTTTACCGCGTAGCGAAGTCGATAAACGCCTCGCTGCCAGCGGTGATGAAAATGGTGTTGAATATAGCCGTATCAACCCTGATGAAGATTTTATATCTGCATTCAATGGCTTAGAAACAGTGATTTTTGATGCGGATGGCACAACTGGTGAAAGAAGACAAATATTGAATTTAATGCCGCATTCGCGGGAATTGCAAGGCATCGCCTTTGAAGAACTCATTGTTGCCTTTTGGGTAACAACGTCTAAAAATGGTGAAGAAATTACGACAGAAGACCAGCTTCCGTTAGCAGAATATATTTTTGCTATTAAGTTGGAACAAACCAACATCAAAGTTATTTAACACACTGGAGATAAATACATGGGTACGTTTTCGTTATTAGGTCGTTTATTTGGTGCGCAAGTTGACCAAGCAGGAGAAAGTTTAGTCGGTGCATTGGTTGCGTTTGATCCTGAAACTGCAACAGAAGTAGACAGAGATGCCTTAGCTGAAAAAATTCAAGGCGTTGCTAGAAAATTTGCCGAAGCTAAGCAAGATTATGACAAAGAGCAAAATGATGTCGTGGTTAAACAAGCGCAAATCAACGAATATCTAGGCACACTCGATGTCATGGTTGGACAGTTGGAGCGTCAAGAAATTAGCCAAGCTGCTTTTGATGATTTTTTTGCAGGGATTGAAGAATCACAAGCTCAACTTGCACAAGAAGTTGAAGAAGCGACCGAAGCAAAGGCAGTGAAAGACGAGTTGGATGATATTTTAAAAATCCTCACTCAACAACTGAATGACTTTGATAAAGTGACCACTAAAGCCTTGCGTGATATGAAACTGGCAGAAAGCCAAGTTGAAAAAGAAAAACTCAAAACCGAACGTCAAGCGGAATTAAGCAATTTAAAAAGTGGCTTAGGCGCGGATTCTACCGCAGTTAGAAAATTACAAGAAATTGCCAAAAAAGCCAAAATTGAAGCAGACGCGGCTAAAACTGTGCGTGAGATTACTGCTAAACCACAAACCCAAGCTGAAAAAATGGAAGCAATGATGGCACAAGCCAAACAAGCTTCAGCACCAGCGACTAGCACAATGTCAGCAGCAGAACGTGTTGCTGCATTAAAAGCCAAAACAAAAGCATAAAGCATAATCGAGGATTTAATTAGCCACGGATGGCTTCACCTCAACTTTTCCCCCATATAATCAAATCTCTCGATACGATTATTTTTGCCTTCGTTGTTTTTCCTAGCACTGAACAATTTAAAAATTGTGTAAAAATTATTGTTGGGGTTCGCACCTCAAACTATGAGTTAATTGCCATAGTCCGCATGAAGCAATGCGTGATTGTTGTGCCACGAAGCCCCGCATTCCGTTACCCTAATATAACTGGGACTACTTCATCATCGATAAAATATGTAGTGTTACCCAATTTTTTTCTATATTATGCTTACCTGTACATTACCTGTACATTATGTGTACAGCTTATTACTTTTGATTTTATTAAAAATAATAAGGGTTAAATAAAGTTAAGTCCTTAGCTCAACTAACAGGAGATACCATGCAAATCAAGTTTCCATTTGACTCATCGAAGCCAGTGGCTGGTGAATCAAGCATTGACATTCCCAAGCCAGCAAATGATGTTTTTTCCTATATTGGAGAGAATTTTTTTGATAATTATCCTAAGTGGGCTGTTGAGGTTGTTGAGTTTGAGCCATTGAGTGGCAAAGAGGTTTTTGTCGGTGCAACAGCAAAACAAATTCGTAAAGACAACGGTGCAGAAGTCGAATCAGTTTTTAAAATCACTGATTACGAACCCAATGTTAAACTCATTTTTGAAGGGATAACTGCCCCCTATAAACACAGTTATTTATTGGAAAGTGATGGTCTGCAAAAACCGACACGATTAACTTTTCGTTTTGAATTATTAGAGCTTGAAGTGTTTATGCGTCCTTTTCAAAAGCTGATTCGTTCTGCTATTGAGGACGGTACTGAAACTACGGTTGAAAACATTAAAAATTTAATTACTGCTGAAGTTCAGTAAAATTAATAACCTACTATTTTGGAGTTTGTCATGGCTTTTGTTGTTGAAAAAGATAGCGGTCTTATTCCGCAAGTGTTGTCTGCTATTTTAGATGAATGTGTTAATGGGGTGACTTTATCAGACCCTGATTTGGAAGATACGCCGATTATCTATGCCAATAAAGCCTTTGAACGCTTGACAGGTTATAACCAAGAAGAAATCATTGGTTTCAATTGCCGTTTTCTGCAAGGCGATGATCGCGATCAAGCGGAACGTGAGCAAATTGCGAAGGCATTGGAAAAGCATGAAGCGGTTGAAGTCACCTTACGCAACTATAGAAAGGATGGTACTTTATTTTACAATCATTTGAAAATAGTTCCTCTGTTCGATAAAAAACAGCGTGTCCTTTATTATTTAGGCGTGCAGTATGATATAACCAAGCAGGTTGATGCTAATAACCAAATTAAAACCTTGACCGATTTGTTGAATGGTCAATAACCAAGAATTTGTGCTGTTGGAGTAAAATGTTATGGATACACCACTAGAGAATACCAGTAATAGTGACGCGCTAGCTTTGTTGTTTGGCTGTGCTATGCTCGCCTTTTTTTTGCTGCTAATCATTGAAAAACTCAAACCCTATCGACATTTTCCGCAACAAATTCACAAAGACTCATTTGTCACTAATACCACGACATTCGTGGTCAATAATTTGATTTTAACCACAGTAAAGGCATCGTCATTATTTTTAGTGGCACAACAATTTGCCACGCATGGTTTATTAAGTAACGTACCCGATAATCCTGTTAAATGGCTATTGGCATTCGCGCTGTTTGATTTAGCGATTTATATTTGGCATTTTGCTAGTCACAAATATGAATGCTTGTGGCGATTCCATAAAATTCATCACAGTGATAAAAGTTTTAATGTATCGACAGGCTTTCGTTTTCATGTGTTCGATTTATTGTTAGAAATGATTTACAAATGTGTATTTGTAATTGTCATTGGTGTGAATGCTTATGTTGTGTTGTCGATTGAAATTATCGAGTTATTTTTCATCTTTTTTCATCATGCCAATATTCGTGTTCCTTACGAAAATATACTTTCACAACTGATTATCACACCGTCATTACATCGCACCCATCACTCAACATTACGCGCAGAACACGACAGCAACTACGGTATTGTGCTATCAATCTGGGATAGGATGTTTAATACCCGCGCAGATCTCGTGCCTAAACAGATTGGTTTGGATTTAATAGGCGCGGAAAATTTTGTTCAACTGTTTTCACTGGCATTTATTACTGAAAGTAAAATAATAAAGTTATTTGGTTTGCTACCTAAAGGCAAAAAATAATAACGCCATGATTATTAAAACCCAAAAATCTATCGCCGCTAGTGAAATTACTGATCCGTTAATATTTAAACAGCGGCGACAAATTATTAAATCCTTATTAGCGATGACAGGGGCTGGGGTTGCGCCAGCGTGGGCGAGTGAGAATAAGCCAATGTGGGATAATTTACCCCAAGGTGATTTTACCGCCCATGATTTAACCCCTACGCCGCTTGAACTCATTAAAAATTATACTAACTATTATGAGTTTGCCTTTAATAAAGAGGATTCGACTGATTTAGCGCAACATCTGGCTATTGATCCTTGGTCGGTAGAAATAAGCGGCGAAGTAGAAAAACCTACGCGTTTTCATTTGGAAGATATGGTGCGTCAACAAACTCTTGAAGAGCGAATTTATCGGTTTCGCTGTGTTGAAGGCTGGTCAATGGTTGTGCCGTGGGTTGGCTTTTCGTTAGCCAGTCTATTAAAAAGTGTTAAGCCCTTATCAAGGGCTAGGTTTGTAAAATTCACCAGCGTTCATGAACCAGAAGTCATGCCCAATCAACGTAGTAATGCAATGTTAACATGGCCTTACACCGAAGCCTTGCGACTTGATGAAGCCATGCACCCGCTGACCATTCTGGCAGTAGGACTGTATGGTGACGTATTACCCAAACAAAATGGCGCACCTTTACGGTTAGTTGTGCCGTGGAAATATGGTTTTAAAAGCATTAAAGCCATCGTAAAAATTGAGTTACTAGAAAAACCGCCACTGACAACGTGGAATCAAGCCGCACCGCATGACTATGGCTTTTATGCCAATGTAAATCCTGATGTTCCACATCCGCGCTGGAGTCAAAACAGTGAGCGACAATTAAATAGCCGCTTTTTTACGCCAAGGAGACAAACAGAATTATTTAATGGCTATGGCGAACAAGTCGCTTCCCTGTATCGCGATATGGACTTACGGCATTTTTTCTGATGATGGCGCGTATTGATAAATTATGGCTCACAACATTGCTAGCTTGTTTAATTCCTTTGGTATGGCTACTTTTTGATATTGCTTTTGAGCAATTAGGTGCAAATCCTATTCAAGCGTTACATATTCGTTTAGGTGATTGGACATTACGTTTTCTTTGTTTGACGCTCGCAATTACTCCCGTGCAAACTATTACCAAATGGCGAGGCATGACCACTTATCGGCAAATGCTGGGTTTATACACTTTTTTTTATGCTAGCTTACATTTGCTCAGTTATTTGCTGGTCGATCACGCTTTTCAGTGGCGCATGATTAGCATTGATATTATTGAAAGCTCTTATATCTGGTTGGGTATAGTGGCTTATATTATTGTTTTTTTATTAGCGATTAGTACACCGAAACAGATTAAAAAATATCTAGGAAAAAATTGGAAAAAACTGCATCGCTTTATTTATCTTGCCGCATGTGCGGGTATTCTGCATTATTTCTGGCAACTTAAGGGTAATCTGGTTGAGCCTTTGTTTTATTTAATTATAATCGCCTTATTGCTGGGTTTTCGGGGTTTAGTTTGGTTTACCAATCGGCAGTTAAGTAAAATGATGATTCCAAAAAGTCGTAAGTGAATCGAGACTGTGAAAGTATTCATAATTTCAAGCAAACTACGTTATTAGACGCAACAATATTCAAACCCGTCATTCTGGCATGGATGCCAGAATCCAGTGCCAAGGATGGTAACTACATGATTATAAATAATATTGTTCTTCATGCAGTCTCACATCCTTGTGACTGGATTCCAGCATCCATGCTGGAATGACGGTGTTTTTTAGCAGGATTTTGAATGCTTTTACAGTCTCAATCGCTATCAGCAAGTAGATAGCATTATCACAACGAGAGAATTATCTTATTTACGGTTGGTAGCTTAGAATACCTTCAAAATGCTTGAGGGAGAACACTCCCACGCATTTCATCATTCTGTCATCGCATCATCATCTTCCTGTCACAACTTTAAAATACTATTTGAGCTAATTATCTATCGTCATTGATGCTAGATATCGCAACAGCGGTTTTTTTAACGCTTTACCAATATATTTTAAGGAGAACCTAGCATGAAATTTCTAAAAAAACTCAGCGTCGTTGCTGTTAGTTCTATTCTCACCACAGGGTTTGCACAAGCTGCCGAACCTACACCAGAAGATTGGTTTAATGCGGGTCGTCAAACCGTTGTTGACGCGCTGCATTTACATCCTGTTAAAAAACATGCAAAAAATGTGATTCTGTTTATCGGTGACGGTATGGGTATTTCAACCATCACTGCGTCACGGATTTATGACGGTCAACAAAAAGGTGGGCATGGGGAAGAAAATTCGTTGAGTTTTGAAAGATTTCCTTACTTAGCATTATCCAAAACCTACAGCGTCGATCAACAAACTCCAGATTCTGCACCTACCATGACTGCAATGGTCACAGGTGTTAAAACTATTGGTGATTCGCTGTCTGTTAATCAATTGGTAGCACATAGTGAACCGAATGCGGGTGTTGTTAATACCAACAAACTGACGACTATTTTGGAGCAAGCCAAATCAGAGGGCTTGTCAGTCGGTATCGTTTCGACTGCGCGTATTACTCATGCGACACCTGCTGCGACTTACGCACATACGGCGAATCGTGATTGGGAAGGTGACTCTGATAGACCCGCAGGCGCAACTGTTCCAGACATCGCGGCACAATTAGTTGATTTTAATATCAACGGCGGTATTGATGTGGCTTTAGGTGGTGGACGCACACGTTTTATTCCTAATACCATTACTGATCCTGAGTATGGTGTAGCAGGTAAGCGTAAAGATGGACGCAACTTGACTACTGATTGGACTAGCAAACACAGCAATGCGCAATATGTGTGGAATAAAGCCCAGTTTGACGCGATAGATCCAAAGTCAACTGACCATTTATTAGGTTTGTTTGAACCTTCACACGTTCATTATGAAGCTGACCGTGTTGCACACGACAAAGCTGGCGAGCCTTCATTGACTGAAATGACCGCCAAAGCCCTTGAGATTTTGAAGAAAAATAAAAACGGTTATTTTCTAATGGTTGAAGGTGGACGTATCGACCATGCACACCATTCAGGTAATGCGTTCCGCGCTTTAACGGATACTCAACAATTAGCGGCAGCGGTTCAAGCGGCTGTGAACACAACTGATCCTGAAGAAACTTTAATCATCGTGACTGCTGACCATAGTCATGTATTTACTATCGGTGGTTATCCACAACGCGGCAATCCTATTTTGGGCTTAACAAAAGGCGTAGGTGCAAACACACCTGATCTGGATATGTTGGGCTTACCCTACACCACCTTGAACTATGCTAACGGCACTGGTTACACAGGTGCTTCAAATGCACAGCCAGCGGGTTCAAAATCATTCAATGCGGCAAATGGTGCTTGGGCATCAGGTAGCGAAGGTCACAATCCAACTTCTTATACTGCTGCCACTGGTCGTCCTTTACTTAACGCAGCTAAGGTAGAAAGTTCTGACTATTTACAAGAAGCGATCATTCCGCTAACTGCGGAAACTCACGCGGCTGAAGATGTTGCCATTTTTGCCAGCGGACCTAAAGCGCATTTGTTCCACGGCGTGGTTGAGCAAAACGTGATTTATCATGTTATGGCGGAAGCATTAGGTTTTGCCAAGCATAATGAAGTAGAAGATCATGATGACGAAGCTCATCACAACAAGTAACTAAACTGACTGTTATCGCCTTGTCAAACAAGGCGATGGTTGTTTAATGAAAGGGGATACTTTGTATCCCTTTTCTCATTTTATCCAGATTCAAACGCACTATGAAACTATTAGATGTCTTAAAAATTATATTAGCTTTTAGCCTATTTTATTTTTTCACCGCCAGCTTTGCCGATAGCGCAAGCACTCAACAAGCAACCGAAGTTGCCTGTCACTACGTCACTAAAGTCACCCCTCATGGCAAAGCCGCCACATCATCAAGCAATGATTGGTTTTTCTGGCGCAATCCGAACATGATTCAAACCCAAGATGCCGACGGCGATCATGGTGAGCTATGGCAACGTACCGCTAACGATAGCATTCAATACCGCAAGCTTTATCATACCGATAAAACCGCTGTTGAATATATGCCTGCCGATATGCCAACTAATAACATGAACTTTGATTGGCTCAAGCTCTCCAGTATGCTTAATCAACAAGAGCTAGACGCGCTTAAGCCGATTAAAAAAACCAACGTTCTGGGACGTAATGCAGAGCTACGCAAAGGAAAAATAGACGACAAAACCATAGAAGTCATTTGGTTGCTGGACGAAAATTTGCCAGCCAGTATCATCAGAAAAGATAACACAGGCAGCGTTGAGCTTCGTCTTGTTGACATTACCCCGCTGTCCACCGCTCATAAAAAGCCAGTTGCTATTGAAGACATTGCCAATTATCGCCAAATTGATGCTGTTGATTTTGGTGATATGGAAAACGATCCTTTCGTCAAAAAAATAATGCAGCAAGAAGGGCATCACCACCACTAAGCAAGCTAGAGTTATCAATGATTAAACCAAGGATGGTATGCTACGCGCTGTACAATTCATCACTTATAGCGCGTCACTCTATGCCCAGCATCCACCATTTACTAACCCAACTCTCCCCCGACTCCAACACCAAAGGCAAACAATTCGAGAAAATCACCCAGTGGTTTTTACAAAACGAACCCGAATGGCAAGCCAAAATAGAAAAAGTCTGGTTATGGGATGATTACCCCGACAAATGGGGTGTAGACCGAGGCATAGACTTAATCTGCCAATTCAAAGACGGCACACTGTGGGCAGTGCAAGCCAAATGCTACCATGCGGATTATGCACTCAAAAAAGCCGATATAGATTCCTTTCTGTCCGAATCCAATCGCCAACAAATTGCAGGGCGCATACTGATTGCTACGACCAACCAATTAGGCAACGGCGCAGCGCAAGTCATCAAAGCCCAAGAAAAACCCACGGTTTGCATACTATTAAGCCACTTGGAACAAGCCAGCGTTGAATTTCCTAACGACCTAAACACCCTTAACCCCGTTCCACAACGCGCAAAACCCACACCCAGACCACACCAAACCGAAGCCATCAACCACGTTGTCCAAAGCCTGACCACCACCGATAAAGGACAACTCATCATGTGTTGCGGCACAGGCAAAACCTACACCGCGTTATGGATAAAAGAAGCGGTAAACGCCCACACCACGCTGGTGCTATTGCCCTCATTAGGCTTGCTGTCACAGACCCTAAAAGAATGGTGTTTTGCCAAACACACCGAGTTCAACTTTCTGTGCGTGTGTTCCGATGCTACGGTCAGCAAACAGGATGACGAAGCCATTGCCCACACCCTAGAACTGGGTTTACCCGTCACCACCGATGAAAACGCCATTGCCCAGTTTCTGCAAAGCGCGGGCAACAAAGTCATCTTCTCCACCTACCAATCCTCGCCGCAAATCGCCAACGCCCAACAAAAACTCAACATTCCCGCGTTTGACATCGTATTTGCCGATGAGGCTCATCGATGTGCGGGTAACGCCTCCAACGACTTTGCTTGCGTATTGGATGACACAAAAATCAGAGCGCGAAAAAAACTCTTCCTCACCGCCACGCCCAGAATATTTTCCACAGCAGTCAAAAAAACCGCCGAAGACCGAGGCGTAGACATTGCCTGCATGGATGATGAACACCTGTTTGGACAAGTGCTACACCGTTTAAACTTTAGCGAAGCAATAGCCCGCGACTTATTAACCGACTACAAAGTCATCATTGTCGGCGTTGATGACCCGATGATGAAAGCATGGATAAATAAGCGCGAACTTCTCAAAACCGACATGACATTTTACTAGACTCAAAAAAATTCCACTGTATAATTTTCTTAAGAATTATGTTGCGCACTCATAATGAAAAATCAATAAGTTACAAATTTTTTTAATCCGCTACAGCTATTGATTCTTCTGGATGCCTGCGTAACATCAGTGTAAGAATAGCATTGTTACAAATTTGCTTATTTTCTTAGTTGCAAATAAAACAATATGTTGACCGAGTGGATTATTATGAAAATTTTTACAATCGCTTTATCGATTACTTTGTTTTTCAGTATTTATGGCATTTCTCAAGCAGAAGCAAGTGCTGTTTCAAAACATTTAGAAGAAACTGTTCAACACACTAAAGCAGGACATACCGATGTTTCTGTCTGTCATACCAAAGATATTACTTTTTCAAAAAGCACTTTAATTCTTGCAAAAGTGCAATGTGACTATGAATGTTTGGGGCGTTGCAAGGATAATTGTAAGGATATCGACGACAATTCAGAATACAACTTATGTCTTGATCAGTGCCAAGGATTTTGTGGCTGTAAATAGAGACTAAATCGGTTGCAGCTAAGAATTGCATACTATTTATGCGAGCCCAGTGATTTAACTAAGTTTTTTTGTTGGTTTATGAGGGGATATTAATATGATATTGGAAACACTACTACAACAGATGATAGTTGCTCTGCTTGGAGGTACAGCCGCAGAATTGTTACATTGGTACGCCTTAGCTCGAAAACCACGTGGAATTGAAAGCTACAAGGTTAACGCTGTTTATTGGATTACAACAGTTGGAATGATTTTCATCGGGGGTATTATGCCTCTTCTCTATATTCAAGGTTCAGCTTCAGCCCTTCTTTGCTTCCATCTTGGAGCTGCAACTCCTGTTATTCTTCAAAAATTGGTCGCCAACCTACCGTCAGTTGCTGCGCATCAAGGTTCAAGTGACGCTTCTATTCGTGATTTTTTCAGTTGGTAGCATATGGATAAAATAGGGCGCATAACATTGGTGGCTCTCGACGGAGAGCCACCAGAAGAACTTGCCCTACAAGCATTACCTGCTTCCGAGCATGTTGCTGAAATCATTCGACTGGCATTTGCTCCATTTCTAACAGAAGATAGTGAATTTTTGATACTGGATGGACTTTCGCCTGCGATACCACCAGCGTTTGGATTACATCTTATATATTTATACGGACATGCTTGGCTGAGTCCGAATGGACCACAAACATCAATAGCTAATCAGTCGCACAATCAGATAGTTGAAAACGGAAAGGATTTACTTGGTCGGATTGTCGATGCTTCAGTTGCTGATCGAACAATTATAATTTTTGACTGTTGTCATGCAGCAGCTTTTGACCCCATCGTTGTAAAGTCCTGCATTCCTCGTCTTGTAGTATATGGTTCCTCTGAGGATGAAAAGGCAATTGCTTTATCTGGCGAACGTGCAAGTCGTCTTAGCTTAGCAATATCGGAAAAACTTGGAGGACGCAGTAAGTCAGTTGATCTAGCAAAGGTTTTCGCAGAAGTCGCAGATCGGTTAGATGGTGATGGAGTATTACGTGGTCAAACAGTAACATATCGTTTCAATGGACTTGCTATTCGGATGAGTCGGGGACATGTATCCAAAAAGAAGCAACGAGAACGTACAGTAACTATAATTCGCAATATACTAATTGTAATTGGTGCGTTTGTTTCATCTTCATTGATAGTGCTTGGCTGGTTTTATCGAACTCATACTCATATAGAAATTGATTTTTCTGGCTTGCAGGACATAAGTCATAATATAAAGCTATCAGGCTACGAAGAGAATCCTGAATTCAATATTAATGGATTATTTGTTGAAGAAAGAGTGACAACTAATCACTCTCGACTATGGGTACCAGCATCAAACGTAATTTTACGAATTAACGCAACGTATTCAGATGGTAAACCACGTGCACTTGCCTTCCATCTAAATCTAAAGCCTAGTTTCATATCTGAGAACAAGTTTCTCAGTCTCACGCTACCACATAGTAGCGAAGTCAAAGCACATCCTAATATGGCTTTCGTACCAGCAACAGCTTGGTTACATGATAGGGAACGCGAAACTTTAAATAGCGCAAAAGCATTCTGGATTGATATCCAGCCGCCAACTATTTCGGAGTATATGGAGGTGGCTAATAAATTGCATAATCTTGGAAAACTAACTCAGGATAACTCTTTCGTTCTCTCATGGGGACAGGCAGAAAATACTACAGGAGCAACTCAAGTTGATCTATCTAAAACAGATAAAAGCTCTGATATCAATAATGATATAGAGGATAAGACTTTATCTGTTATTGAAGATGTAAGTGACATCGTAGTCGGTTCGGGCAAACTGCCATGTGAAAGCTGCCCAGCACCAATGACCCGATACGAAGCAAATTTGTTTTGCAAAAGCCGCAATATGAGATTGCCAACGAATCTCGAATGGGAACTTGCTGTACGTGGTGTAGATGGTCGCACTTATCCGTGGGGTAATCAATTTGACGAGGCGCGTGCTAATGTGCCTGGTCTACCTGATAAGGGCAAACCATCGCCTTCACTCAAACCAGTTAATGAGTATTTTAATGAACTCAGCCCATTTGGTTTAATTGATTCTGTTGGTAACGCTGGCGATTGGGTCATAAATGAATCTGGAGCTTACAAGCGTATCTACATGGGAGCAACGTATCGTTATAATCAAGAAGATGCTACGGCATTTCGTTCTTTACCACTGAGGGATGAGGATTATATTCTGGCTAGTGAAATCACTGCACGATGTGTTGACGATGAGCACTTTGATGCACCGCACTGAATATTTACCGCGTACGTTGATGATATGGACTCCTCTTCACTCCTAACGGTGTCATAATGCACCCAAGTTAAACAACGGAACAAAGCAGCGTAGATACCATCTCTCCAAATCAATCGCAAGCGACTTTTAAGTCGATTGTGGTTGATAGGGTTGCTGGTGTTTTAATACACCAAAACAAATCTGTACCAGTTTTCGCATTGCCGCGCCTAGGGCTGACATCTTGCTTTTGCCTTTGCTGGTTAAACGCTCATATTGCGCTTTAATGTCGGGGTTGCTGCGGATTGCCACGACTGCCGCCATGTACAGTTTGGCACGAATCACGGGGTTGCCCGCTTTGGATAGTTTTGCGCGTCCTTTGACGCTGCTGCCTGATTCGTGTTGTACGGGGACTAAGCCTAAATACGCGGCACATTGGTGAGCGTCATCGAATTGGCGACTGCCAACCACCATGAGCATTCGCGTAGCAATGACTTTGCCAACGGCGGGGATGGTTTCCAGCAAAGCTTTGTTTTCTCTCAGTTTGTCGTGTTTGTTGATGTGGTCTTCAATCAGCTTTTCCAGTCGTTGTTGTTCGCTTGTTAGCTGGTCTATCATTAGATTCAATGAGTTGATCACTTCTTCTGGTGCGAGGCTAATCAGGGCTTTTTCTTGCCTGTTTTTCTCGCGTTGCAGGTCTTTTTCGATACCATCAAAACGCGCAAGCAGGGCTTTTAATGTCCGTATTTCTTGAGCTTCGGGTTGCCATAGCTTGGGATTTTCCTTCAAGCCATAACGCGCTAACACCACGCTGTCTTTTTTGTCGTTTTTGCTTCTCACACCTAAGCCTTGGGCATAAAACTTTACTTGCGCTGGATTGACCACCGACACTTTCGCCCCTGCGTCATGCAGAAAAGTCGCCAGTTGTTCGTGATAAATCCCTGTCGCTTCCATGACAAAATGCAACTCTGCAATCGCTAAGCCTGTGTTTTTCAATGACCAGTCCAGCAACTCTTGCCATCCTGTTAGGTTGTTAGCCACCGCTTTGGTTTTTACTTTATCCTGTTCTTTAAGCCACGCACAGTCCAGCTTCGCTTTACTAACATCAATACCGATTGTGTTCATTTCTTTCACTCCCCTTGTTCATTCAGCCTCTTTCCCACAGGAAGGACTCGGATACCATTCAGTTTTAAGAAATCAGTGCATGGGTTTTATCTACGTCACAGACTTGCATCTAAGGATGGGTTCAAACTCTGATCATGCACTCTGTTATAATGCTAGCTAGGCAATATATCAGTTTTCTCCTTTGCTTTGGAGAGATACAAGGTTGGGTTGCCGCTTTTTGGCAACCCAACATTTACCGCCAATGTGTTGGGTTGCGAAAAGATGCAACCCAACCTACAAAACGAAGCGCGACGGGGTATGTTACCCCGTCGCAACGTTTTGATTGTGACGTTGTGCTGAACATCATGCCAGAATGCAAACGTTCGGGGCGGGTTGAATAACCCGCCCCGCCTTTGGGCGATAGCGAGTAGATACCATCTCTCCAAATCAATCGCAAGCGACATTTAAGCCGATTGTGGT